>NZ_WEII01000047.1:0-38996 GCF_009183805.1 Bacillus sp. B2-WWTP-C-10-Post-4
AACATAACCTATTTAAATTTAGGATAGAGAAAAGAGGTTTATAAATGAAGCGTTATCAAAAAATAATTGGTCTTATGGTTGTATTTTGTCTCTTTGTACTTGCTGGATGTAGTGAATCAGGTTCAAAGCTTCGTAAACCATTAAATTGGGATTTAGAAACCTTCCAATTTACAAATCAAGATGGAAAGAAATTTGGTACAAAAGATTTAAAAGGGAAAGTTTGGGTTGCAGATTTTATGTTCACAAATTGTCAGACAGTTTGTCCACCAATGACTGCAAATATGGCCAAGCTTCAAAAGATGGCAAAAGAAGAGAAATTAGACGTTCAGTTTGTTTCATTTAGTGTAGATCCAGACCTTGATAAGCCAGAAAATCTGAAAGCTTTTATTCAAAAGTTTACAGAGGATACTAGTAACTGGAATTTATTAACGGGGTATTCGTTAGAAGATATTACAAAGTTTTCAAAAGATAATTTCCAATCACTTGTTGATAAGCCGGAGAACGGTCAGGTCATGCATGGGACATCATTTTATTTAATTGATCAAAACGGAAAAGTAATGAAAAAGTATAGTGGCATTAGTAATACGCCATACGAAGACATTATACGTGATATGAAGCGATTAGTGGGTTAAAAATAAGGGTGCATAGCACCCTTATTTTTTTTGTATTAGTCTATCGATAAAATGTCATGTTGCTGGGGAAGTTTCGGTGCACGAATTTCTAATACGCCGTTTTGATAAGAAGCTTTTGCCGCTTTTTTATTAATTGAATACGGCAATTTAATCAATCTTGATGCTTCTGAAATGGAACGTTCTCGGCGATAATAGTTATGGGATGTTTGTTCTTCTTCCTCTTCAAGTATCTCTTCTTTTACAGAGACTTTTAAGTATTCACTTTGTATTTCAATTTGGATTTGTTCTTTTTGTATACCTGGTAGTTCAGCTGTAACAACGAGTTCTTCACCAACTTCATATAAATCTACAGGGAATGTTAATAAACGGTTTCCTTTTTGGAAAAAATGATTTAAATCAGCGATTACATTGCGAAGAGGTGTTTGCTCGAAGAAATCATCAATTTGCTTTAAGTAATTACGAACCGGTGGGCGAGAAGAATCTTTTTTTTCTTCACTCATGGTATTCCCTCCTAGAAATCAATTTGCAATATCATATGACAAAAGCGGAGAAAGGTGAGTGCCTAGTTTTCATGTTTTCATAAAAAATTGTTAAAAATGTGAAATGGAGTGATTTTTTTATAGTTTTTGGTCGCCATATTCAGTTGATTATGCTAGTATAAATAGGGTTGATATAGTAGTATAGAGACAGAATGAAAACTGAAAGAGGGTAAGAAGTATGTGTGGTTTTGTAGGATGTTTATGTGAAAACCCTAGAGAGTTTTCAGAAACAGAAAAACATCAATTTGAAAATATGAACACGATGATTTTCCACCGTGGTCCAGATGACGAAGGATATTTTCGTGATGAACATGTACAATTTGGCTTCCGCCGTTTAAGCATCATTGACTTAGAGGCAGGACATCAGCCGCTAACTTATGAAAATGATCGATATGTAATTATTTTTAATGGTGAAATTTACAACTATGTAGAATTACGTGAAATGTTACTTGAAAAAGGTGCAACGTTTGCAACGCAATCTGATACAGAAGTTATCATTGCATTGTATGCACATATGAAAGAAAAATGTGTAGACTACCTTCGTGGTATGTTTGCATTTATGATTTGGGATCGTGAGGAAAAGAAACTTTTCGGTGCACGTGACCACTTCGGTATTAAACCTTTATACATTGCACAACAAGGTGATACTACATTCTTCGCATCTGAGAAGAAAAGTATTATGCATGTGATGGAAGATAAAGGCGTTAATCCAACGTCACTACAACATTACTTTACGTACCAATATGGTCCAGAGCCAGAAACGTTAACAATTGATGTTAATAAAATCGAGCCTGGTCATTATTTCGTAAAAGAAATCGGTAAAGAGATGGAAATCCATCGCTACTGGAAACCTTATTTCAACGCTTCAAGTGCAACGAAAGAGGAGCATATCCAAGCAATTCGTGATGTGTTATATGATTCAGTAAAAGTGCATATGCGTAGTGATGTACCAGTAGGTTCATTCTTATCTGGTGGTATCGATTCATCTATCATCGCTTCTATCGCAAGAGAAATGAATCCAAATCTTTTAACATTCTCTGTTGGTTTTGAGCAACGTGGTTTCAGTGAAGTTGATGTTGCGAAAGAAACTGCTGAGAAATTAGGCGTTAAAAACCATAACGTATTCATTTCAGCGAAAGAATTTATGGATGAGTTCCCAAAAATCATTTGGCATATGGATGATCCTTTAGCTGATCCAGCAGCTGTACCATTGTACTTCGTTGCGAAAGAAGCACGTAAACATGTAACAGTTGTTCTTTCTGGTGAAGGCGCAGACGAGCTATTTGGTGGTTATAACATTTACCGTGAGCCAAACTCACTAAAAATGTTCTCTTACATTCCTAGCCCAGGTAAGAGCGTTCTAAAAGCATTAAGTGGTGCTCTTAAAGAAGGATTTAAAGGTAAGAGCTTCCTAGAGCGTGGATGTACACCAATTGAAGAGCGTTACTATGGAAATGCTAAAATCTTCCGTGAAGAAGAAAAAGCTGAATTAATGAAGTATTACAATGAAAGTGTTAACTATATGGATATCACGAAACCATTGTATAACGAGATTAAAGATTATGATGATGTAAGTAAAATGCAGTACATTGACATGTTCACATGGCTACGCGGTGACATTTTATTAAAAGCTGATAAAATGACAATGGCAAACTCATTAGAACTTCGTGTACCGTTCTTAGATAAAGAAGTATTCGATGTTGCATCTAAAATTCCAACTGAATTTAAGATTGCTAACGGAACTACGAAAGCTATTTTACGTGAAGCAGCACGCGGAATCGTTCCAGATCACGTATTAGATCGTAAAAAACTTGGATTCCCAGTACCAATTCGTCACTGGTTAAAAGACGAAATGCATGATTGGGCTATAAATATTATAAACGAAAGTAAGACAGAGCATTTAATCGACAAACAGTATGTATTAAACTTACTGGAAGCACATTGTGCAGATAAAGGCGATTATAGCCGTAAAATTTGGACTGTACTTGCGTTTATGGTATGGCACCAAATTTATGTTGAGCATAAATACGATACGAATAAGTTCCATGAAGAAACAAAACGTGCGTATAGCTTAGTTTAATTAGAAAAACCTTAAGATCGCATACGGTCTTAAGGTTTTTTTCATAAATAGGAAGTATTATTGATACAATAATAGTAAAAGGATGGACAACATATGATTACGTTTGAGAAAGTTACTGTAGAAAATGAAAGCGTTGTTAAAGAAATGTTTAAATCGCATAGTTTAGGTGAGAAAAAGGTACAGTACTGTGTGAAAGTTGATGATACATATATTGGTGTAATAGATTATAGTGTACAAGAGGAACGGGCTGTTTTATCACAGCTAATTATTCATTTTGATTACCAAGGTTACGGTTATGGTACAAATACGTATTTTACATTTGAAGAAATGATGAAACAAAGAAATGTGAAAGAAATAACAGTGCTACAAGAGAAATTAACAGAAAAGGCGAAGTCTTTCATAGAGAGTTTTGGTTTTGCTTCAGAAGATGAAGAGTATGTAAAGAAAATATAACGATGATTATTTATGCGATACAATAAATATAAGGCAGGTGAATGTATGACGATGACTTCTGGTCTTGTATTAATTGGAGGGTGCTTTATAGTAGCAGAATTATGTCATATAATCATTCGGAAAAGAATGAGTAAGAAAAAAAAGCCGTATGAATTACAATACATCCCTGTCTTTTTCATTATGTTTTGTATGCTTAGTACATTACAAAATTTAATGAACTTTCCACCACTTGTAAATGTTTTTTTAAAGTTTGGTTTACTTTATAGTGGTGTTGGAATAGCACTTTTATTTATTTTATTTTGCATACGTTATGTTCACTATCAATCGTATATATTTATTTTAAATTGGTTAAAGCAAGATGATAGAAACCGCCTTACATAAGGCGGTTTTTTTATTTGCAATTGTAACAGAACCTGTACATTTCACATAAAATAGGACGAGTAGAAATGCAAACATATTACAAGAAAGGGGCGGGGCAATAAAATGAAACTTGTTATAGACGCAGGGCACGGTGGATATGATTCTGGTGCTGTTGGTAATGGTTTAGTAGAAAAAAACTTAACACTTCAAATTGCTAGACGCGTTCGAGACATTTTAACGGTAAATTACCCAATTACAATTAAAATGACACGTGATAGTGATGTGTTTATTTCTTTATCGGAACGTGCTAATATTGCTAATGCTTTCAGTGCGGATTATTTTATTTCATTTCATATTAATAGCGGCGGGGGTACAGGTTTTGAAAGTTATATTTATAATGCGTTATCCAATAGCAGCACTGCATATGCAAAGCAACAAAAAATGCATACAGCTGTCAATCCTGTATTAATAAAATACGGTCTTCGTGATCGAGGAGCAAAAAAAGAAAATTATGCGGTATTAAGAGAAACCGCAATGGATGCAATTTTAACTGAGACTGCTTTTATTGATACAGCGTTTGATGCAAATTTATTAAAAAATCCACAATTTATTGAAGATCTAAGTCAAGCGTATGCAAATGGAATAGCAGCTATTTTTGGAGTAGCTCCAAATCCACAACCTCCTAACCCACAACCGACACCTCAAACGAAGGGAATCGCTTATATTCTTGGGAAAAATGTAAATTTAAGAAATGGTCCATCAACTTCTTCCTCAGTTATTCGTCAATTAAATTCTCCAGAATCTTACGTTGTATATCAGGAAAGTAACGGATGGCTAGATTTGGGGAATGGACAATGGGTGTATAATGATCCTTCGTACATTAATTTTGTAAAGACAAGCAATAGTGATGGAAGCCCGATTGGGGTTGCATATATACAAGGGATGAATGTAAATTTAAGAAGTGGTCCATCAACTACATCTGCAGTTATCCGCCAATTAAATTCTCCAGAATCTTATTTAGTATATATAAATGAAAATGGTTGGTTAAACCTTGGTGGAAATCAGTGGGTATATAATGACCCAGCGTATATTAAATATACTCAATATTAGGAATTGAAATGATAATGCAATATGGATGCGTATCCTTGTTATGTATAACAAGGATACGCATTTTAATAACAACATTTATTTTCATACTTATGCACTATATTTTAAAAAGAAACATTAGAAAAGCGGATAGAATCTAAAAAGTATATATTAAAAAAGTTTTCTGATATACATTGACAATGTATGTAAGATACATTAATCTTTAAATGTTAATGATAATCGATTTCATCTAGGGAGGACATATGATACATACTAAAAAACTAATTATGTTCTGCATTATGATACTCATGGTTGTAATTGCAGGATGTAGTAAAGAAGAGAAAAAAGAAAATAATATATCAGCGAAAGCAAAAGATTCATATACGGTAAAGCATGCAATGGGAGAAACGACAGTAAATGGTACACCTAAAAAAGTTGTTGTTTTAACAAATGAAGGCGCAGAGGCTCTCCTAGCTGTGGGCGTAACGCCAGTGGGGACTACGAAACCACGTGCTGGTGATGAATGGTATCCTCATTTAGCGAAAGAGTTAAAAAACACGGAAGTTGTAGGAACTGAACGTGATATTAATTTAGAGGCTGTAATGAAGCTTAAGCCAGATTTAATTATCGGAAATAAAATGCGTCATGAAAAAATATATGATCAGCTAAAAGAAATCGCACCAACTGTTTATGCAGAAACATTACGCGGTGATTGGAAAGAAAACTTTACACTTTATACAAAAGCTGTAAATAAAGAAAAAGAAGGGCAAAAAGCTCTTGATGATTATAAAAAACGCATTGAAGGAATGAAAGAGAAGTTAGGCGATAAATTGAATTCTAAAGTTTCTATTATTCGTTTCGTGCCAGGTGATGTTCGCATTTATCAAAAAAACTCATTCTCGGGCGTTGTTTTAAATGATATTGGATTTAAACGACCACCATTACAAGATAAAGATGATTTTGCGATAAAAGGAATTACAAAAGAGCAGATTCCAAATATGGACGGAGACTACTTATTCTATTTCACGTCTGATAAAGATGCAGATAAGAATAATGAAGGAAATTCGTTAGCAAAGGAATGGACAGAAGATCCACTCTTTAAGCAACTACAGGCTTCTAAAAATAACAAAGTATTCCAAGTAGATGAGGTAATCTGGAATACAGCAGGCGGTATTAAAGCTGCGAACCTTATGTTAGATGATATTGAAAAATATTTCCTTAAATAAATGATAAAATACATCACTTTTACGAAGTGATGTATTTTTTGTTTGTGAAAATACAGAAAATTCCTTCTTTCAGGGTGTCATAAGTTGTACAATAAAATCAATCATGTGATAAAGGAGTGGGGAAGAATGAAAGCTACTCATAAAGATTGGATCTTGTTTAATGGGAGAATGATTAATACGAAGGAAGAACAGCCGATGGTCGCATTAGAAGAGCGAGGCTTCCAATTTGGTGATGGGATTTATGAAGTATTTAGACTATACGATGGCAAGCCTCATTTATTAGATTTACATTTGGAACGATTCTTTAACTCTATGGCGGAAATAAAACTAATTCCACCATTTACGAAGGAAGAATTAGTAGAAGAGTTATATCAAATGATTAAAAAAAATCAATTTCAAGAAGATGGGAATGTATATTTACAAATATCAAGAGGGGCACAACCGCGCAATCATGTATATGAATCAGATTTACAACCGACATATTTTGCAAATCTTGTTTCGTTCCCAAGACCAGTTGCTTCAATGGAGGCAGGGATTAAGGTGACAGTAGAAGAGGATATCAGGTGGAAGTTTTGCCATATAAAATCTTTAAATCTGCTTCCTAATATCATGATCAAAAACAAAATAAATGAACAAGGGTATCAAGAAGCAATATTAGTACGAGATGGTATTGTGACTGAAGGGTGTCATTCCAATTTCTTTATCGTGAAGAATAATAAGTTGATTACACATCCAGCGGATCATTTCATTTTACATGGTATTACACGTCACTACGTAATTACATTAGCGAAAGAGTTACATATCGATGTAGAGGAACGAGAGTTTTCATTACAAGAAGTATATGACGCTGAGGAGTGCTTCTTTACAGCGACGCCGCTTGAAATATTCCCAGTCGTTCAAATTGGTGATGAACAGTTCGGGGCTGGTGAAAGAGGACCAATTACGAAAAAACTACAAGCTGCATACGAAGAGAGTATTCGTTTATTTAAAGTGACAAATTAATTATGAAGAAAAAAGCTGGTATTCTTCCGGCTTTTTTTCATGATATAATTCAAGCATAGGACAAGTTTTGAAAACGCTGTAAAAAGGGGATTTAATATATGAATTATGAAGATTTTAAAGAAGTAATTCACGGAAGACGAAGTGTTAGAAAGTTTACAGATCAAGAAGTATCTACTAATGATATAAAAGAAATAATTGATTGTGCTCGTTACGCACCAAGTGATACGAATTCACAAACGTGGGAATTCGTAGTTATCATGAATCGAGAGAAGATTAAAGAAATTGAACAAATGACATGGGATGCATTACATAAACTTGCGACAAAAGCAGCAGAAAATGGAGAAGAGAAAGCAGGGAAATTACTTACACGTTCTTTCGGACCATATGCAACAGCTTTCTCGGAGGCACCAGTATTAATCGTATGTTTGGCAACACCATATGAATCAAAGTTCCGTGAAAAGATATTTGATCCAATTGCTTTTGTTCCAGATTCAGTTTGGGAAGAAGAAGGCATTAAGAGTAGCTGTTTAGCGGCACAAAACTTAATGTTAGCTGCACATGCAAAGGGACTTGGTACTTGTCCAATGACAGGGCCAGTATTGCTAGCTCAAGATGAACTGCGCCAATATTTACAAATTGAGCCTGAAAAACAAATAAATATGGTTATTTCACTCGGATTTCCGAAAGATAAACCGAAGAAACTTCCAAGAAAAGAAGTAGATGAGATTACAACGTTTGTTTTTTAATTGCTGTATAGAAAAGACATTGAACTAACAATGTCTTTTTATTTTTGAGGGTATGTAATTCATATGTTGGGCTAAAATGATAGATAAGAGGAAATTACTATTTATTTCATAAAAAAAATTAATGTTCTATTAAGGAAAGTATGATACATTAATCGTGAGCAAGATTCTATTTGTTCATGAAAGTGTTGAAAGTAGTCTCAAAATTTAAAAGTTATTTTTGTATAATAAATTATAATGAAGTTACAGGGGGGATGAATTTTGAAAAAATTCATAATCACTGGATTGTCTGTATTGTTATTAGTTGGTTGCGGTGCTCCACAGGAAAAAGAGGACGCGCAATCAAAACAGGAAGAACAAGTTGTAAACGCAAGTGATGAGAATATGGTTGTATTTCCTGAAGGAGCAATGTCAATTGGGGAAGGGAAAGTAAAAGTTATTACTCCAGATGGTACTTCTGAAAACGGCAATATACCGACTGTATTCATCAAAAAGGATACGTTAATTCAGCAAGTTGAATTAGAGCTTTCTAATTTTCAAAGTGATAAAGAAACATTCGTATTTGTAGATCAAATGTATACGGATAAACATCAAGTAACTAGTACAACGCAGACAACAGTGCAGTTAAAAGAAAAAACGCTGGAAACAGGTAGTCATACAATTACTGCAGTTCAGTATGAAAACAATGACCCGAAAGGAAAGGTTATTAGTTTTAATCAAGCAACATTTGAGACAAAACCAGCGTCTTAATATGAATAAAAAGTACATTACTCAAAAAGTAGTGTGCTTTTTTGTTTGGACTAGAGTGTGCAAGAGTGAATAACTTATTTCATTTTCTAATACGATTAAATAGGAAGTAATCACTTGTTACTACTATGACAGAGAAAGAGGTTGAAGATGTGAATCGGTGTATTCGTATCATTTTGATTAGCCTAATGATGGCAGTAATTTGGTTTACGATACAAGAGTTTATGCAAATAATGCTCAATTATCAAATTCATGACTTGTTAATAGGAGCTATTTGTTTTACCATTGTTTATCTATTATATGATAAACTCGGGCTAAGGTAAGTTTCAGAAGAAAAATGTAGGTATTTCATTTGAAATGTCGAATAGTACATACGATGTCGTAATAACAAATTTTCTATTGTTTACTGTGAAACAGAAGAAGGAGAGATAGTAATGAAACGAGCTCTTATAAATATTGATTATACATATGATTTTGTAGCTGAGAAAGGCGCTTTAACATGCGGGAAACCAGGACAGGAAATTGAGAAGGAAATTGTACATATAACGAAGCAATATATTGAAAATGGAGATTACGTTGTCTTTGCTATTGATAAACATGAAGAAAATGATGTATATCATCCAGAATCAAAGTTATTCCCGTCTCATAATATAGCTGGTACAAGTGGAAGAGATTTGTTTGGTGAATTACAAGATGTGTACGAAACATATAAAAATGCAGAGAATGTATATTACATGGATAAAACACGGTATAGTGCATTTGCTGGAACGGATTTAGAGATGAAGCTAAGAGAAAGAGGAATTGAAGAGGTTCATCTTGTAGGGGTATGTACTGATATTTGTGTTCTTCATACAGCAGTAGATGCGTATAATAAAGGGTTTAAAATTGTTGTTTATGAAAAGGCAGTTGCATCTTTTAATGCGCAAGGACATGAATTTGCACTTGGACATTTTAAATCTTGTTTACATGCAGAAGTGAAATAAAAAAGAGGCCTTTAAAAAAGGTCTCTTTTATTTGTCCTTGTTCATTGAAAACAGCTACCGCAACGCCTAATAAATTGAGTGGTCTTGATCCGACAACTTTTCTAAGTTCTTCAATATATCCCATTGTATGTAACCTCCGTAAGAAAAAATAAGAGCAAATAAACTATTCGTTATTATGTAAATATATTCCTCTTTATAAGGGGAGAGATGACATATAACTTATTTGTGTTATTTGGTAAAATATACATCAAAAAAGGTCAAACAAAAACTTTGACCTTTTTTGACCAAATGTTATAATAAAGGCAGAAAGAGATAATCTTTCATTCATAAATAATAAGGAGGAAAAAATATGCGTAATTTATTTCCAGAGATAACAAAACGTCAAAATGGTATTTTTGATTTTGGGCCTTCTTTATTAGAAGGGATGACAGATGCTTTCTTTAAGCCACTGAACATGGATACTTTTAAAGTAGACGTTCATGAGCAATCTGATAAATATACTGTGAAAGCAGATTTACCAGGTTTTCAAAAAGAAAACATTCAAGTTGATTTTGAACAAGATGTATTAACGATTCAAGCAACTAATCATAATGAAGTAGAAGAAAAAAATGAGAATGGCACATATATTCGTAAAGAACGTTCTATAGGTTCTGTAACTCGACGCTTTAGTTTTAAACAAGTTGAGGAAGAAAATGTTAGAGCAAATTATAAAGATGGCGTACTGACAATTGAATTGCCAAAATTGAAAGAAGAAAAAAGTAGTAAGACAACAATTAATATCGAATAAAAGAGCTGATAAATTCAGCTCTTTTTTTACGTAGTTAATGAATAAATGAGTTGAAATCGTAATGAGATGAATAAAGTTTTAACGTATAAAAAAATTTCACGATTTGCTCCCCCTTAGGTTATTAAAAAGGGTATATTTAAAGGGAAAGGAAAAAGAACAGCTAGACATACTGTTTAAAGTGAATTAGTAATAGAGTCAAAATACATAGTAAGGGTAGCGGCATTTTAGATTAGGATAATAGATTTTTCTGGAACAAACTTAGGCGATTATGAATTTTTTAATTAGTAAGGAAGTGGTTAAATGAGCTTATTAACGTATACGGAAGAATTTTTTAATTATGTAAGAGAGTTTTTACTTTTAAGATTTTTACTATTTGCTTTAGTTTTAATCATTATTTCTTTTGTAATAAACCGTATTATTGATTGGTTTTTTAGGAAATCAAGCTTTTTTGATGAAGAGGTAGAGCAGACAATTCAAAGTGTAATTCGATCTATTTTTAGATATATCATTATCATCAGTCTTATCATATATTTAATTAGCCAATTTGTAGATATAAAAAGTATTATTGCAGGTGCAGGGATAGCTGGAGTTGTCATCGGTTTTGCTGCACAACAGATGCTAAAAGATGTTATATTAGGCTTTGCAAGATTAGCGGACAAAGAGTTTCGGGTTGGTGATTTTGTAACTTTTAACGGAACAAATTCAGGAACTATTGAAGAGATTAGTATTCGTTTTATGCAAATTCGTGAATGGTCAGGAAAACTACTTACCATCCCGCACGGAGAGATTAGAACGATACAAAATTTTAATAAAGGATGGATGCGTGTAATTGAACGCATCACGGTAAGTTATCAGGAAGATCCAACAAGAGTGAAGGAATTGTTAGAAGAAGTATGTGTTATATGCAATGAAAAATTGAATCAAACTCTTTATAGAGTAGAGGATGAGGCTGTTGAACCATTTAAATACGTCGGTGTTACAGACTTAAATCCTAACTTGAAATATGTTGGCTATGAATTTTGTATTACAGGTTTAATAAAGCCAGAAGATTATTTTGAAACTTCTAGACAAGTAAGATTTGAATTAATGTCTATGTTCCATAAAAATCAATTGCAAATGCCAGCAGCGAATATGGTTGTTACTACTGAAGGTTTACAGCATATCCATGGTGGACAATCTTTATCGGACAGCTAAAGTAGAATCGTTTGTTAACAAAAATTCTGCTTCCAACATTGGATAGAATACCAATAATAAAATGATTGATATAAAGAAAGGGCTGAAGGAATTCGGTTCTTTTTTTATTTATAGAATTTAGAAATTTCTTAATGTTATAATTGTAGTTGGTGATGAGAATGAACTTTGAAGAAAAAGAGATGCGTCGTTTAGAAGCATTAAAAGAAATTGCTGAATTATTAAATGAAGCAACAAACTTACAGTATATGTTAGAAAAAGTGTTGCATACATTGTTACAAGTAATGAATTTACAAACAGGGTGGATATTCTTTATTGATGAAAGTGGAAAGCACAGTATGCTTGTAGACGAAAATTTACCAGAGGCTCTTACGTGGCAAAAGAAGAAGCCGATGTGTGAAGGAAACTGTTGGTGTGTAGAACGTTTTGTGAATGGAAGATTGGAAAAAGCGACTAATATTATTGAATGTAAGCGAATAGAAGATGCAATTGAATGTAATTGGGGAGAGACAGAAGATGTTACACATCATGCGACAATTCCGCTTAGGTCTGGATCAGAAAAATTTGGTCTACTAAATGTGGCTGCACCTCATAAGACTCATTTTTCTGAGGAAGAGTTAGCATTATTAGAATCAATTGCATTTCAAATTGGAACGACAATACAACGTATTCAATTAGTTGAGAAAGAACGTAAATATGTAGTGGTAGCGGAAAGAAATCGACTTGCACGTGATTTACATGATTCAGTAAAACAATTGTTATTTTCTATTATGCTAACAGCGAAAGGTACTCTGAATATGACGCAAGATAGAGAATTGCAAGAGATGTTAAGTTATATTGGGGAATTATCACAAGAAGCATTACAAGAGATGACGCTATTAATTTGGCAATTAAGACCTGAAGGATTGGAGAAAGGATTAGTAGAAGCAATTCAAAATTACGGGAAGTTATTAGGAGTTCAAGTGGAAGTTCGAATTGATGGGATGGTTTCAATGGGGGATGAAATAGAAGAAGTTTTATGGCGTATTAGCCAAGAGGCGCTACATAATTGTAAAAAGCATGCTTCGTGTGAAAAGGTACATATTCTTTTGAAAATAGAAAATAACCAGTTACATTTTTACATAGAAGACAATGGAATAGGATTTATACAAGAACAAGTAAGGGAATCAGCACTTGGCCTGAAAAGTATGAAGGAACGTATTCAGTTAATGAAGGGATCGTTTCAAATTATAACAGAGCTGAAAAAGGGTACAAAAATAGAAATTCAATTGCCGATTTGAAGGGGAGAATAAGGTTGAAGATTAAACTGCTACTAGTTGAGGATCATCATATCGTTCGAAGAGGACTTGTATTCTTTTTGAAAACGAGAGAAGAATTTGAAATTATTGGGGAAGCGGAAAATGGCGAAGAGGCATTATATTTCGTGCAAAAAGAAAAACCAGATGTCGTGCTAATGGATGTATCGATGCCGAAAATGGATGGAATTGAGGCAACAAAACGTCTAAAGCAATATGATGAGACAATAAAGGTACTTATATTAAGTAGTTTTTCAGAGCAAGATTATGTTATACCAGCACTTGAAGCTGGAGCAGATGGTTATCAATTAAAAGAAGTACAACCTGAGCAACTTGTCGCTTCTATTATTGCAGTACATCAAGGAAATGCGAATTTTCACCCGAAAGTAACACCTGCATTAATGGGGCGTTCTGCAGTAAAGAAGGAAGTAGAAAATCCTTTTTCAATGTTAACGAAAAGAGAGCAAGAGGTACTTCGCGAAATTGCGAAAGGAAGAAGCAACAAGGAGATTGCAGCAGAACTTCATATTACAGAACAAACTGTGAAAACACACGTTTCAAACGTTTTAGCTAAATTGGAAGTGGATGATCGTACGCAAGCCGCATTATACGCAGTGAAACATGGAGAGAATTATTCATAAGCATGAATAATTCTGTTATATCGTATGACAGAATACATAGGAGCAATTAAAAATTATAGTAATCCCTAATATAGGTTTTTCTTCTTTCGATAATTAGGTACAATAAAGTGAAACTCTAATCAGTGGAGGACCATCCCCACTGATGATTAGTTCAACTAATCGGTTTTTACAGGATAAAGCTACGATGGAAGGGGAGGATATGCTATGCCTGGTACAAGAAGTGGGATTGGAAAGATTCAGGCTTCGTTAAATGGTTTATCACCGAAATTGCGAAGTATTGCCGAACATATTTTGAAACATCCACAAGATGTTGTACATAAATCTATTACAGAATTAGCTGAAGTTACGAATAGTTCCGAAGCTACGATATTCCGCTTATGTAAAAACCTTGGTTTGCAAGGTTTTCAAGATTTAAAGATTACATTAGCTCGTGAAATTGTACATACACCGATGCAAAATATCCATGAAGAGGTATCAGCAGAAGATAGTATGGTAACTGTTGCTAAAAAAGTTTTTCATTCGCATATTACAGGACTGCAAGATACTTTACATTTGCTTAATGAAACGGCACTTGAGCAGGCTGTACGAGCCTTACAAGAAGCAAGTCGAATTGAGTTTTATGGAAATGGTGGCTCTGGTATTATTGCAATGGATGCGTATCATAAGTTTATGAGAACGGGTATTTCTTGTATCGCTCATACTGATTCGCATTTTCAAATTATGGGGGCAGGTTTACTCTCGGAAAATTCAGTTGTTATTGGTATTTCTCATTCTGGTAGCAATAAAGGATTACTTGAAGCGTTAGAAGTAGCGAAAGTAAGAGGGGCCAAAATTATTGCGATTACGAGCTATAAGAAATCAGCATTAAGTCAACTTGCTGATATAACGTTATATACATCAACACGTGAGACTGAATTCCGCACAGAAGCAAGTTCATCACGATTAGCACAGTTAAGCTTATTAGATACTTTGTATGTAGGGTTGTCGTTGCAGCGACAAGAGGAAACTCTAAAAAATTTACAAAGTATACGTGAAACGATTTCGATGAAGCGAATATAAAAAAAGCTCTTCAAATGAAGAGCTTTCAGACTGTAGACAAACTATTTTTGGAGAGTTCAAATGCTAAAAATAGTTTGTTTCTTATTTTAGGGATAATTTATCCAATGGAATTTATATGTAGTGCTTTCTATACTATAATTTACTATAAGTGAGGAAGGTGTCTTATGAAAATATCCGTTTATGTTGCAAGTGCATTTAGCAAGGATCATAAAGGCGGAAATAAAGCAGGAGTGGTATTTATTGAGAATACATTGACCACTACTCAAAAAATGGAAATAGCCAAACAACTGGGCTATGCGGAAACCGCATTTATATCAGAATCTGAACTTGCTGATTATAAATTTGAGTATTTTACACCAAAAGAAGAAGTTGATTTATGTGGTCATGCGACAATTGGCTCTTTCGCGATACTAATGCATTTAAATAAACTTTTCAGGAATCGCTATACGATTGAAACGAACAGCGGTGTTCTTACTATTACTATAAAAGATGACATCATATTCATGGAACAAAATAAACCGATATTCTATGATGTTGTATCTCCAAACGAGTTCATCGACTGTTTTGATAGTAAAGATATAGACAATAAATACCCAATTCAAATTGTCTCCACGGGCTTAAAAGATATTTTAATTCCTATAAAAAGCGAAACACAATTACATGCACTGCAACCTAATTTTGAAAAAATTAAAGAAATTAGCAAGTATTATAATGTTGTCGGGATGCATCTATATACTTTTAATGACAATCGAATTATATGCAGAAATTTTGCTCCGCTATACGACATTAATGAAGAAGCAGCGACTGGAACTTCGAACGGTGCATTAGCTTGCTATCTTTATGAACAGGACTACTTGAAAAAAGAAGTCTATGTATTTGAACAAGGTTATTCTTTACACTCGCCTTCTGAAATATTAGTTAAATTAGCAACCAATAGCAAAAATAAAATAGAAAAAGTTTATGTTGGTGGCAAAGGATATTACTGTGAAACTAAGTGTTTACATGTAGAAAATATTGAGTGAAGAGCTTTTTTATCGGTAAGAAGTTTGTTAATTTATTTTCTTTTAGAAATATGTGACTTACTTATAGTCAATGATAACCTCTCATTTTTAAAAATTTAAAATAAAGACCGATTTGTGTAATAATTCAAATATTGTTCATAATTTCACAAGTTGTTTATGAAGTGTCATGTTATGATGAAGATGTAATGATGATTGAACACTTAAATTTGGTACAATAACTAGCCAAAGTAGTGAAGAAAGTAGTTGTGAGATAAACTCATTAAAATGCTAAAACACTAAAGGGGAGATCACATATGAAAGCAGTAGTGGTTAATAAAAACAGCAAAGCAAACATCGAAGTGATTGACAAAGAATTACGTCCGTTACACTCAGGTGAAGCGTTAGTAGATGTAGAGTATTGTGGAGTTTGCCACACTGATTTACACGTTGCGAATCATGATTTTGGTAACACTGATGGCCGTATTCTTGGCCATGAGGGTGTAGGTATTGTTACGAAAATAGCTGATGATGTTACTTCACTAAAGATAGGTGACCGTGTAAGTATTGCATGGATGTTCCAATCTTGTGGACGTTGTGAATATTGCGTAACTGGTAGAGAAACATTTTGCCGTGAAGTTAAAAACGCTGGTTATTCAGTGGATGGTGGTATGGCTGAACAATGTATCGTTACAGCTGATTATGCGGTAAAAGTACCAGAAGGATTAGATCCTGCTCAAGCATCATCAATTACTTGTGCTGGTGTAACTACATATAAAGCTATTAAAGTATCAGATATTAAACCTAGTCAACCTATTGTAATCTATGGCTGCGGTGGATTAGGTAACTTAGCTATCCAATATGCTAAAAATGTATTTGGTGCAAAGGTAATCGCAGTAGATATTAATGACGACAAATTAGCCTTAGCGAAAGAAGTTGGTGCTGATATGACTATCAATCCAATTTCTCAAGGTCCTGCTGATAAAATTGTGCAAGAGGAGTTTGGTGGCGCTTATGCTGCGGTAGTAACAGCAGTCTCTAAAGTAGCCTTTAACTCAGCAGTTGATGCAGTACGTGCTTGCGGTAAAGTAGTTGCAGTAGGGCTACCAGTAGAAACAATGGACTTAAACATCCCACGACTTGTACTGGATGGAATTGAAGTAGTTGGTTCTCTAGTTGGTACTCGTAAAGATTTGGAAGAGGCGTTTATGTTCGGGGCAGAAGGAAAAGTAGTGCCAGTTGTTCAAACTTGTTCTCTAGCTAAAGTACAAAATGTATTCGAAGAAATGGAACAAGGTAGAATTCAAGGGCGTATGGTAATTGATTTTAAAAAACATAATTGTGATTGCAAATAATTCACTTTAAATATAAAAAGCATGAGTCTAGCAAATACATGTAAAAAAGTTAGACAGCATAAGAAGATGATCCCTGTATTTAATAGGAATCATCTTCTTTATTTTCTATAATATCAATGCCAATTAATACTTGATTAATGAGAAATGATTAAAGGTTTACTTTATTTGCAAACGAAAAGGAATCTTTATGTTTAACGAATTTTTTATGATCTGGAACGTTTTGAATTGCTACAATTTGCGAATCTCTTGCTTTCAGTGCATCTTGAATCCCGATGGTCATAAGCTTAATAAATAGAATCGTAATAAAGAATGAAGCGAGAGTATAAAAAATAATCCACCATGAAAGATTCATTTCATTACGATTTAATCCAATAAGACCTGCCCAATCATTAGATAGAGAAACAGGTTTGAGCACTCCGTCATAGAGTTCACGCATTTGTATGCCGCCAATTACAATGTTAAGCAACGCTAAATGGATAACGAGTATGAGTGTTTGGACGATATGTTCCATAAATAATACAAATAAGCGGTCAAGTAATAAGACTCGTAAGTGTTTTTTTATAATATGAAAACGACTAGCCCCCAGTAATTGTGAACTTAAGATGTAATCTTGTTTCATAAATTCATCAACTTCTGAGGATATGTATAAAGAAAGTGTAGGCAGAGCGACGAAAATAAGTACGAGTACTTGATAAAACGTAAATGAAATATTTGGATCTACCCCATCAGCATTTGATGTGATTATAATATTAACGGGCGTGATGAGTATGAATGCGATAAATAGAGTTGGAATATAATAAAAAACTTCTGAGCATGACTGGAAAAATCTCTTGAGTTTTGGAGCAAATAAACTTAAGAGGATTCCTATACATGTTCCGCATAAAATTCGAAAGAAGCTAATTGCCACGGCTAATAAAATAGTGAATTTTGCTCCTTCTACAATTTGTAAGAAAACAGACTCTCCAAAACGATCAGATCCAAAAGGTGGAATTAACGATGGCGGAAAGGGGGCCTTTCCAAGTAATTCGTTATTTTCATTGTAAAGTAACTGAGGAGGTTTTGGGATGTTATCTTTAAAGAACCAACTATAAATAAAACTAGCTGAAATAAGTATGAATAGATAAGCAAAGCCGATTAAAAAGCGTTTTGATTTCCAAATAGATTTCATAATGATACTCCTTTCAATTGCTTTTTCCATCTATTCATCATGAATGAGACTATTTGGAAAATGGCGTAAAATGGTAAAACAATCATAACAAGTATGATAAATGCAGCTGGAGGTGAAACAAACGCCTTATTAAATAAAAATTGAATAATGCCTTCCATATTAAAAACAAATTCTAAAATGAATAAATTAGAAAGTAAGAAAACAAAAATTGTTTTTAAATGGTGGAAGAAGTGGATAGATATATTTTTGAATAAATGAATGCATAGTATATAACTTGATGAAAGGCCTTTTCCATATGCAACCTCTACGTAATGTTTTCCTTGCTCTTCTTTTATGTATAACACCATCATCCGAAACATTTGTAATGTAGGTAAGACAGCTAATGATAAAATAGGGAGTAAATAAGCTCGATTTTCATTAAAAGAAATAATAGTGACAGGAGATTCCCCAAATTTCTGAAGTACCCATATGAAAAATATTTGCAAACAAATCATCATCATCATATCAGGGACAGCTTCTAATATGAACACAATTCGGTTTATCCATTTTTTTATATAATCTTTTGCTAAAAAATAAAAAAATGCCATGCTAGATGATAAAAAGAGAGCAAGAAAAAAGGCTAAAAATAATATAGTAAATGAATATAGGTAAGGTTCTAAAACAGTTGGAAATAATGGTGTTTTTTTGAAATGGCCAAACTTCGGGTCTGATCCTATAATCACTAATGATTCAGGGGAAAAAACCTGTTTTAACATAGTAACGGTCTGATTAAAAAAATAAATTGGTTGAAAGGTAAATCCTTGTTGAGTGATAAATAAATAAGGTAAATTTAATAATAGTAAGAGTGATAAAAGAATTGATGAAAGCTTAATTGTGAATTGAGATATTTTATTTAACATTAAATCCCTCCGACATCTTTTTACAACATTATACAATAAATTTCATGTTATTGTTTTTATTTTTCTGAAAAATAAAAATACTTTTCGGTTTTATAGTATGCAAGATATATTTACAAGATAAAAAAGTGATAGTAGGGGGCCGCGCTCTATGTTTATCAAGATAAAAGGATTAGTGAACCTAAAACAATAAACAAGAGCAAAATGCACAGAATTCTCATTCTGCGGTTAGTTACTTTTCTTGGCTTGATGGTGATGTTACGTGAACCCTAAAAATGAATATTGCGTTTCAACTCTTTCTTCATGCAAATAAGTAGAACGTATGGAGGAGTATGTATGTGTTGTTAATGGGAGGAAAGAGTGTATTGCGTAACGAATATAACGTAAGTTTACCGCATGGAAAAGCTAAATGTAGTATATAAGTGAAATGGAATGAGGGGATTTATTTTTTTTTGTATGAAAAAAATTTTCTTTGTATAACTTGATAAATGAAAAAATATTTTATATACTAATTCATGTAAACGGTTTACTAAATCGTATTTTGCTAGAAATGAAGGGAAGATTCGCATGGAAACAAGGGGGAGAGTAATCGGGATTGATATCGGTACCACAAGTACAAAAACGGTTGTGTTCACAGAAAAAGGAAAAGTCATTGCATCACATGCAATCGATTACCCAATTATTCAACCGAATGTAGGATGGGCTGAGCAAGATCCTGATGTAATATGTGCCGCTGTATACAAAAGTGTAAGCGTTGCCATTGAAAAAGGTAATGTATTACCAGAAGATATTTCTTCAATCGGTGTTAGTACAGCTATGCACGCATTAATTGCAGTAGATGAAAATGGTGCGCCATTAACGCGTTCTATCATTTGGGCAGATAATCGAAGTACGAAGCAATCAGAAAAATTATTACAACAAATGAATGGGCATGAAATTTATAGACGTACAGGTACACCGATTCATCCGATGTCACCACTTTCTAAATTGTTATGGATGAAAGAAGAGGAACCAGAGTTATATACAAGTGCCTATAAATTCATTTCCATTAAAGAGTATGTGATTTACCAATTATTTTCACGCTACGTAGTTGATTATTCGATTGCTTCTGCTACAGGGTTATTTAATTTAGAAACATTAAACTGGGATGAAGATGTTTTAACTATGTTACATATGTCACCAGAACAATTATCAACCCCAGTACCAACTACATATATTTTATCGGGTATGAAACGAGAAATAGCACAAAAGATGGGTATTCGTGAAGATACTCCAGTTGTTATTGGTGCAAGTGATGGTGTTCTTGCGAATGTAGGCGTTGGGGCAATATCGCCTGGCTCAGCTGCGATTACGATTGGAACGAGTGGTGCAGTTCGAACAATCTCATCAAATATAAATACAGATGAGAAAGGGAGAACGTTTTGTTACGCATTAACAGATGAGCACTGGGTAATCGGTGGTCCAACGAATAACGGCGGAATATTACTGAGATGGTTACGTGATGAATTTGGTAGTCCAGAGCAAGAAGTAGCAAGAAAGCTCGGCATTGATCCTTATGATTTATTAATTAAATATGCAGAAAGCGTACCAGCTGGAGCGGATGGGCTATTGTTCTTACCTTTCTTATCTGGAGAACGCGCACCTTACTGGAATGCAAATGCTCGTGGTACATTCTTTGGAATCAATCTTCAGCATAAGCGAGAACATTTTATACGTGCAGTGATGGAAGGTGTTTGTATGAGTGTATATTCAGTAGCACTCGCAATCAGGGATTGTACAGGGCCACTTACTGAAATACGAGTTTCAGGAGGGTTTGCAAAATCTGCATTTTGGAGACAAATGTTGTCCGATATGATGGGAAAAGAATTGCTTGTACCTGAAAGTCATGAAGCATCTGCGCTTGGGGCAGCGGCAGTTGCTTTGTATGCTGTAGGAAAAATTGATTCTCTTGAAGAGGTAAAGGATTGGATTGATATTGTCCATCATCATGTACCGAATAAAGAAAATACGGCTATATATTTAGAAATGTTTTATATGTATGAACGACTTTACAATCGCTTGAAAGAAGAATTTGATTGTATAGCTGCTTTCCAACGTAAACAATAGGGGGATTGGGAGAAATGGTAGTTGGGATTGTACTAGCGGCAGTTGTCATACTACTTTTACTTATTACGGTAGTAAAATGGCATCCATTTGTCGCATTAATTTTAACAGCAATTGGTATAGGATTAGCAATGGGAATGCCTTTAATTGGAACTTCACCAAAAGATCCAGGGATTATTGATTCTATTAAACTAGGGCTTGGTAATACGTTAGGATTTTTAGCAATAGTTTTAGCACTAGGAACGATGCTTGGAAAAATGATGGCCGAATCTGGTGGTGCTGAACGTATCGCTAACACATTAATTAATCGTTTTGGGAAGAAACGAGTTCACTGGGCGATGATGTTCGTTGCATTTTTAGTAGGGATTCCGGTATTTTTCCAAGTTGGATTTGTACTATTAATTCCGTTAGTATTTACAATTGCATTAGAAACAGGGGTATCACTTATTACAATCGGTATCCCGCTAGTAGCAGGACTATCCGTTGTGCACGGACTAGTGCCACCGCATCCAGCGGCAATGGCGGCAGTTGGTATTTTTAAAGCAGATGTAGGGAAGACAATTTTATATGCATTAATTGTCGGACTTCCAACTGCAATTATTTCAGGTCCACTTTACGGGAAATGGATTGGTGCTCGTATACATAAGGAAGTACCATTAGATATAGCGGAGCAATTTATTGAAAAAGATAATAAAAAAGAGCTTCCAAGCTTTGGGAATACATTGTTTACAATTTTACTTCCAGTATTTCTTATGCTTGGTGCATCAATAGCGGAAGTTGCATTAAATAAAACAAGTCAACTAGCACAAGTATTACACTTTATTGGAGATCCGATTGTCGCTTTATTAATTGCAACCATTTACTCTTTCTTTAGTCTTGGATATGCAAAAGGTTTCTCAAAAGATAAAGTGTTACAATTTACAAATGATTGCCTTGGACCTATTGCAAACATATTATTAGTTATTGGTGCAGGCGGCGCATTTAATAAAGTACTATTAGATTCTGGAATTGGAACGACAATTGCAGATATGGCGAAAGAATCACATATTTCACCGATATTATTAGGGTGGGGAATTGCGGCACTTATTCGAATTGCAACTGGATCGGCAACTGTTTCTATGATGACAGCAGCTGGTATTGTTGCGCCGATTGCAGCAAGCACACCAGGTGTAAATGTTGAATTATTAGCACTTGCAACTGGTGCAGGGTCATTAATTTTATCACACGTGAATGATTCAGGATTTTGGATGATTAAAGAGTATTTCGGAATGACTGTGAAAGAAACATTATTAACATGGACTGCAATGGAGACTATATTATCTGTAGTAGCACTTGGGCTAATTTCGATATTAAATATATTTGTATAGAATAGGAGATTGATTAATATGAAACTAGGTTTAATTGGATTAGGAAAAATGGGATTCCCATTAGCTGAACACTTATATGAAGACAAGCATGAAGTAGTAGTATACGATGTAAATAAAGAGCTTGTTGAAAAGGCAGGAAAACTAGGAATTACTGCACGTCATACATTAAAAGAAATGATCGCTGAACTAGAAGCTCCTCGTACAATTTGGGTAATGGTGCCTGCAGGAGAAGTTGTAGAGTCAGTACTAAAAGATGTTTATCCGTTATTAGATGAAGGTGATATCGTTATTGAAGGCGGAAATTCATTCTATAAAGATACGTTACGCCGTGCTGAAGAAGCAAAAAGCTTCGGATTACATTATGTAGATATCGGTACATCAGGCGGTGTAGAAGGAGCTAGATACGGTGCTTGCTTAATGGTTGGTGGAGAAAAAGAAATTTACGACCAATTAGAACCTTTATTTAAAGATTTAGCAGTAGAAAATGGCTATTCTTATGCTGGCCGTGTTGGTAGTGGTCATTTCTTAAAAATGGTTCATAACGGTATTGAGTACGGCATGATGCAAGCAATCGCTGAAGGATTTGAAGTACTAGATAAGAGTGACTTTGATTTCAATTATGAAGATGTTGCAAAAGTATGGGCGAACGGATCAGTTATCCGTGGTTGGTTAATGGACTTAACTGAAAAAGCATTTGCAGAAGATCCGAAACTAGATGGCATTAAAGGTGTAATGAACTCTTCAGGAGAAGGAAAATGGACTGTTGAAACTGCACTTGAACTTCAAGCTGCAGCACCAGTAATCGCTATGTCATTATTTATGCGCTATCGTTCTCAGGAAGATGATACATTCCATGGAAAAGTAGTTTCAGCACTACGTAATCAGTTCGGTGGACATGAAGTTGTGAAAAAATAAGGATGTTATAAAAAAGAAACTTGTGTATAAGCGCAAGTTTCTTTTTTATAGTTTAAGAAACTACTAATTTAAAAATACCAATCAATCATCGTTTTTTTGTCACAAATGACACTAACCTCCTCTTAGACTTTGCAATGTACGGATTCCCGCATTATGTTTTTTGTATTGATTGTATCAAATATAAAGCGCTGCATGAAATATGTCCCAACATAAAAGTAAGAATAAATAAAATGAAGTTTTCATAAATAGTAAAAGGGTGCTTATGTCATCAGTATAGCTAAGAAATGTTGTTACATATGAGAAGAGCGTGTTAATAAAATATGAGGTGGTTAAATGGGAAATGAGCAAGTGAAGTCTGTAAAGGAAGAAAAAAAGTTATGTCTTTGTATGATCGTCAAAAATGAGTCTAGAATTATGGAAAGATGTTTAAATGCAACAAAATCAATTGTAGACTTTGTTTCTATTTGTGATACTGGATCGACGGATAATACGCCTGAAATTATTGAAAATTGGTGTAAGGAAAATGAGATACCTGGGACGGTTCATCATGAGCCGTTTAAAAACTTTGGTTATAACAGAAGCTTAGCTGTTTCGTTAGCGCAAAAAACATACCCAGAAGCAGATTATTTATTAATATTAGATGCGGATATGATTTTAGAGGTTGATCCGAATTTCGATAAAACGAGCTTAACGGAAGATCATTATCTTACATTACAATATGATGTTCATATTAAATATTGGCTTACGCGTCTTTTAAAAGCTTCTTTACCATGGAAATCTGTCGGTGTTACTCATGAGTATTGGGATATAGATCGTTCAAAAGTTGGAGCGAATTACAATACGAGGGTAGCTCGGTTAGAGACTCTTGTCGTGAATGATCCCGGAGATGGCGGGAGCAAAGCTGATAAATTTGAAAGAGATGAGAGGTTGTTGTTACAAGGAATAAACGACCCAGAAACAACGCCAGATTTGCATATAAGATATTTATTTTATTTAGCTCAGACTTATTTTCATTTAAGTCAATTTGAGAATTCAATTAAATGGTATAAAAAACGAGTGGAAGCAGGAGGATGGGTTGAAGAGGTATTCTATTCGTTATTGCGAATAGGATTTTGTTATGAGCAGTTAGCAAATCGTTCAGCAAATAAACAAAATGAAGTGACAGATGCTGATGAAAAAGAAACTGTTAAAGGGCAAGAAGAGCAATATTTAGCATTAGCTGTTTTTTATTTTCAAAAAGCGTGGGAATATAGACCAACCCGGGCTGAACCATTATACCAACTTGCAAGGTTGTATCGATTACGATCTCAAAACAATATTGCTTTGATGTATGCTCTGCAAGGGAAGGAAATTCCTTTTCCAAAGGATGATCTACTATTTGTAGATTATCATGTGTATGATTACTTATTTGACTATGAAATTTCTATTAGTGCTTTCTATATACCTCATAAAAAACATTTAGGGGCGGTATCGCAAAAGTATTTGGAATCGATAAAGGAAAAGATTCCATTTCATATAGCAAATATAGTAGAGAATAATGCGAAATTTTATTAAATACATTTTCGATTAAAGGAGTAGTGGAGTAATCATGGAATTAATGCGATGGGCGATTGAACTAGGAGAATCGGTGCATGGAAATACGTATGAAGAATTGATGCCACTACTAGACTACTATTATGATCGTGATCATTTAAAAGCGTATTGTATCGCAAATCTTCTTTTAAACATGGATGTATTAGATGAGGACCGGGAAAGAATCGAATTAAGAAGATGCATCGCTGCTTATTATGCTGGATTATATAAAGTAGCAAGAAAACATGCAAATGAGTTGGTACTTAAACATCCAGATGTAGATTTATATAAAAATAATTTAAGATTAATGGAAGTTTATTTGAATAAAGAATATGATTATTGTCTTTTTATATGCCCAAAGACATACGGTAGTTTCATAGATGTTGCGCGAGCTTTAAAGTGGCGGTTGGAGCAGGAGGGTAATACAGTAATTATATCAGAAACAATACTGGAAAATGCAAAGAATACAGTTGTTTTTGGAGCACATACATACGCATATAACCCGAATCTTCTTCCGAAAGATGCAATTATTTATAATTTAGAACAGCTATACGAAGGAAGTCCATATGCGCATCCCCTTTATTTAATATTATTAAAAGATAGAGTGATTTGGGATTATAGTAAACAAAATATAGAATGGCTTCAACAAAAAGGGGTAGGAAAAGAAATAAAACATGTAGAAATGAACTATGCTCCAACTTTGGAAATAAAAAAAGATGCGTTTGAAGATGAGATTATTGAAGATATTGATATTCTGTTTATAGGTGCTCTTAATCCGAGGCGACAAGCTATTTTTGATCATCTAAAAGCGATTGCCCCGAATTTAAATATAGTTTTTAAAAATAATGCGTGGGGAATTGTTAGAAATGAATTGATTGCTAGAGCTAAAATTATATTAAATATTCATTTTTACTTATCAGGAATTCTTGAAACACCTCGCGTGTCTTATGCAGTTGCGAATAAGAAATTTATTATTTCCGAAAATAGTAATCCAGAAGATGAGGTAGAGTGGCCAGGAATTGTATTTACTCCGTACGAAAAAATAATTGAAAACGTAATGAAATATATAGAATTACCAGAAGAACGGAAAAGATTAGCGGAAAAAGCATATAATCATTTTGAAGCAAATGAAAGTTTAGGTACATTGAGCATGAGAGATGAATCAAAGTAATTGTACGAAACTCATACGAAAGTATGAGTTCTTTTTTGTTTATCATACTATTTTATGAAACAAGTTAACTCTTTATATTGTGTTTTGTATAGAAATTTCTGATAATATATTAAGTAGAACTTGAAAACAAAGGGGAGAAATAATCATGAAACTAGTCGTTATTAACGGTACACCAAGAAAATTTGGTAGAACTCGCGTGGTGGCAAAATATATTGCGGATCAATTTGAAGGGGAATTATATGATTTAGCAATTGAGGAGTTACCTTTATACAATGGAGAAGAGTCGCAACGTGATTTAGAGGCAGTAAAAAAATTAAAAACGTTAGTGAAAGCTGCGGATGGGGTTGTATTATGTACACCAGAATATCATAATGCGATGAGCGGTGCGCTGAAAAACTCTTTAGATTACTTAAGTAGTAGTGAATTTATTCATAAACCAGTTGCATTGTTAGCGGTTGCTGGTGGCGGTAAAGGTGGAATAAATGCATTAAACAGCATGCGAACGGTCGCTAGAGGTGTTTATGCAAATGCAATTCCAAAACAAGTTGTGCTTGATGGATTACATGTGCAAGATGGTGAACTTGGGGAAGATGCAAAACCGTTAATTCATGATGTAGTTAAAGAATTGAAAGCATATATGAGCGTATATAAAGAGGTGAAAAAACAACTAGGAGTGGAATGATATGTCCTCACTTTATCATGATTCTCGCTTGTATTACATTCTAGGAGCCAATAGTCTATCTGCTATTGGTTCCGGAATTGTTATGATAACGATTCCTTGGCTGTTAATTAAAGAGAGTGGAGGAGAGACAACATTTGGTTATGTTTCTATCATTGCAACCCTCATTATGTTTTTATTAACACCATTCATTGGGCAAAGTATTGATCGTTTTTCAAGAAAATCTTTATTGCTATGTAACGAAGGAATCGGAATAGCCGTAATCGGAATAATGGTTATATGGGGATTTGCTGGGCAACCTTATCATTCTATTCACTATATTCTTATTTATATAGCCGGATCATTCTACTATTTATTATTTTATCCTACAATATTTGCGTTCAACCAAGAGATATTTCAAGCAGAACATTATAAAAGTTTAAGTGGAACGATGGAAATACAAGGACAGTTAACACAAGTTATTTCTGGAGCGGCCGCGAGCTTCTTAATTGAAATTGTATCTTTGAAGTGGATTTTGTTAGTAGACATGTTAACTTTTGCTGGAGCATTTTTTCTTTTCTTATGTATACCGTACGTAAAGAAAAAAGAAGTGAAAAGAAAAATAACATTTAAGAAGCAATTGTTTGAAGGAATTCACTTTATGAAAAAACGTCCTAAGCTCTTTTGGTTCTTACTGGCCACTTATATGCCGTTTATAGATGTTATGATGGCAAATTATTTAATACCAGTTTATATTTCGGATATACTTAAAGCCAATGCCTCTGTATACGCAATAGAGGGGATGATGTACGGTGTCGGAGCGGTTGTTGCAGGAATCTGTATTCCACTCATAATGAAATATGTAAAAACAGAAGTTTCAATCGTTATGACGATGTTCATTTATGTAATTTCAATTACCGTAATGATTATTGAACCTTCCGTAATTTTCTTATATGGACTTGCAATTTTTCAAGCAGTTGGAAATGCGGGTACAAGAGTGGCGAGAAATGTATTGATGATGGAGGAAATTCCAAACGAAGTAATGGGACGTGTAGACAGCTTATTTCGCCTAATTGGTACTGGAATACGAATTGTATTATTAATGCTGTTTACAGCGGGTGTATCTAAAGCCGGAGTAATGCTTCCGTTTTACGTATTAAGCTGCATATTGATCTTCTCATTAGGAATCGCTATTTATTATGTACTATCACAACGTAAAGTAGCGGCGAATGTTTCTAATAAATCAATCGTTTAAAAAAACACTTCTGCCGCCCTTTCTTTTTCTGTATAATAAAAAGAAAGGGAGTGCAAACTTATTTATGAACAAATGGATCTTTCTTATCATTTTATTATTACCGCCACTATACATCATTTATATGACGTTTAGAATGAACAAAGTTGCTCGTGAAAAGTTGAGCTATCACTCTCCGTACGTTCTTATACTGGGTGCAAAGTTATTTGGAGATAGACCGTCTTTATCTCTTCAAAATCGTTTGGATGTAGCGTTGGAGTATTTATTTTCCCATCCTGAAGCGAAAGTAATTGTTTCAGGTGGTCAAGGAGAAGATGAAGATATACCGGAAGCTCACAGCATGAGAAACTATTTAATGGCGCGCGGTATAGATGAGAGTCGTATTTTAATAGAAGATCAATCTACAAATACGTATGAAAACTTAAAGTTTAGTATGGATTTATATAATGTGAAACATGCGGTAGTTGTAAGTAATACGTATCATTTATATCGAACGAAAATAATTGCAAAGCGTTTAGGCATGAAGATGGAGGCACTAGCTGCTGAAACACCAATTCGTTCTAAGAGAAAAATGTATGTTCGCGAATATGCTGCTATTATGAAAACAATATTGTTCGACCGTTAGAGCTCAAATGTGAGCTCTTTTTTAATTTAAAAGCGTATCATTTGAAATGAATGCCATATTCCATCAAAATAAAGGAAACAACAGTAAAGGAGTTGTATTTGTGATTCAATTTAATCATGTGTCAAAATCGTATGAAGATGGCACGAAAGCAGTGGATTCATTGCATTTAGAAATTAAAAAGGGAGAATTTTTTGTTCTTATCGGTCCGAGTGGTTGCGGGAAAACCACGACAATGAAGATGATTAATCGTTTAATCGAAACGACTGAAGGATCGATTTTAATCGATGGAAAAGATATTCAACAATATAATATAAACGAATTACGTTGGGATATAGGATACGTGTTGCAACAGATTGCTTTGTTTCCTCATATGACAATCGCTGAAAATATTGCAGTTGTTCCTGAAATGAGGCAATGGAGCAAAAAAGAAATTAAAGCACGCGTCGATGACTTGTTACATATGGTTGGATTAGAGCCGGATATATATCGAGATCGTATGCCTGATGAATTGTCAGGAGGACAAAAACAACGTATCGGTGTCGTGCGAGCATTAGCCGCAAACCCGAAAATCGTTCTTATGGATGAACCATTTAGTGCGTTAGATCCATTAAGTAGGGAACAGCTTCAGAAGGATATTGTACAGTTGCAAAAAAAGATTCAAAAAACAATCGTGTTCGTAACACATGATATGCAAGAAGCATTATCACTTGGAGATCGCATTTGTATTATGAAAGAAGGAAAAGTTGTTCAACTAGATACACCAGAAGGAATTATACATAATCCGAAAAATGAATTTGTAGAGGAGTTCATTGGAAATCATGGGCGAACTTGGTATGAGGGGAAAAGTGTAGCAGATGTATTGCCACTTGATCAAAGTGTGCAATTAGAAGGGCAGGCGCTATCATTACATTCTTCCTTACAAGAAGCACTAGTTCGTGTGCGTGATGAAGAGGTCGTTCCAGTTGAAAAAAACGGTCAATATATTGGAGCGTTAACAAGTCGTCATATTGTCAATTACATTGTTGAACAAATGAAGGAAAGAGGCTAAACAGTGACTAATTTTATACAAACGTTCCAAGAACGAAAAATAGAATTACTAACTGCATTAAGTGAGCATTTACAAATATCGCTTATTTCATTATTTTTTGCAGTAATTATAGCAGTGCCACTTGGCATCTTATTAACAAGAAAAGAACGAATGGCTGAATTTATAATAGGAACTTCTGCAGTAATGCAGACAGTGCCATCACTTGCATTGCTTGGACTCTTAATTCCGTTAGTAGGAATCGGAAAACTTCCAGCGATTATCGCATTAGTTGTGTATGCACTATTACCTATTTTACGAAATACATATACAGGAATAAGGGAATTAGATGAATCTCTAATAGAAGCCGCGAAAGCTATGGGGATGAATAGTTGGAGAAGGTTGTGGAAGGTAGAACTTCCTCTTGCATTGCCTATTATTATGGCCGGTATTCGTACAGCGATGGTATTAATTGTTGGAACGGCTACATTAGCAGCTCTCATTGGTGCTGGTGGGCTCGGTAAGCTTATATTATTAGGTATAGATCGAAATGATCATGCACTTATCATTTTAGGGGCCGTACCAGCCGCGTTACTCGCTTTATTCTTTGATATAGTACTTCGCATACTTGAACGACCGAAACGCTCTTCTAAGCGTGTTATATTGACGATATGTATTGTTTGTATAATGATTGCTTCTCCATTTCTTTGGAGTACAGAAAAGAAAGATATTGTTATTGCGGGCAAACTTGGATCAGAACCTGAAATTTTAATTCAAATGTATAAGCAGCTTATTGAACAAGATACAGATTTACACGTACAATTAAAACCAGGTCTTGGGAAAACAGCATTTGTATTTGAAGCGTTGAAATCAGGGGAAGTAGATATATACCCAGAATTTTCAGGAACAGCTTTATCTACTTTCGTGAAAGAAGAACCAAAGAGTACAAATCGTGATGAAGTATATGAGCAGGCTCGCGTTGGAATGGAAAAGAAATATAATATGATTATGTTGAAGCCAATGGAGTATAACAATACATATGCACTAGCCATGCCGAAAAAAATAGCAGATCAAAAGAATATAAATACAATTTCTGATTTAGGGAATGTTGCGCAGGAAGCCAAAGTAGGATTTACATTGGAATTTGCTGATCGTGAAGATGGTTATAAAGGAATGCAAAAATTATATAACTATAAGTTCTCAAATGTTAAAACGCTGGAGCCGAAGCTGCGTTATAGCGCAATTGAATCTGGAGATGTTAACGTAATTGATGCATATTCAACAGATAGTGAATTGGAGCAATACGGACTGAAAGTGCTAAAAGATGATAAAGGGTTATTCCCACCTTATCAAGGAGCACCATTATTAAGAAAAGAAACGTTACAGAAATATCCTGAACTTGAAAAGGTATTAAATAAATTATCTGGAAAGATTACAGATGAAGAAATGCGAAAAATGAATTATGAAGTTAACGTAAATGGTAAAAGTAGTGAAGAAGTCGCAAAACAATTTTTACAAAAAGAGAATTTACTTCGTTAAATTTACAAGAAATATACAAATTTATATGTTTGAAATGACCGTTCATTACAAAATGAGCGGTTTTTTTGTGCATACTTATACATTTTTTCAAAAAAGTATTCCATTTTTGCTCATTTTCTTTTAGAATAAGTAATGTTTTCCTGAAAAAATATAAGAGAAACGTCTATTAGAGAAAAAGGTGACTTTAATAGTTGAACGAACATAACACCTAGAATGACAGATGGGGTGGTACAAATAGAAAAGAAGTTAGGATTTTTTCCATTAATCGCATTAGTAGTTGGAACAATGGTTGGTGGCGGTGTTTTTAGTTTACCGCATGATTTAGCAGTAGGAGCAAACAGTGGTGCAATAATAATTGGCTGGTGTATTACAGCGATGGGAATGATTCCCCTTGCGCTCGTATATCAAACGTTAGCAAGACAAAAACCGGAACTTGAAGGTGGAATTTATAGTTATGCACGTGCTGGTTTTGGTGAATATATTGGATTTAATAGTGCTTGGGGATATTGGCTAGCAGGAATCTTAGGTAATGTCGCAACAATTATGTTACTGTTTAGTACATTAGGTTATTTCTTTCCAATTTTCAAAGGAGGAAATAATGTTGCGTCTATCGTTGGGGCATCACTTTTATTATGGACACTTCATTTTCTAATTTTATTTGGGATCCGTGAAGCTTCTATTATGAATGTTATCGCAACAATAGGGAAGTTAGTTCCAATCGTTTTATTTATTGTTGTAATGGTAACAGCCTTTCGCTGGGACACATTTACACATGATTTTTGGGGAGAAGGAACGATCTCACTTTCCGCTATACTTGGTCAAGTGAAAAATACAATGCTTGTAACACTTTGGGTTTTCATTGGAGTTGAAGGAGCGGTTGTATTATCTGGAAGAGCGAAGAATAGTCGAGATGTTGGTAAGGCAACAGTATTGGGACTTATTTTAGTAATGTCCATTTATATTTTAATTTCTGTCCTGTCAATGGGAGCTATGACAAGAGGCGAACTTTCTGTGTTAGAAACTCCGTCAATGGGACATGTATTAGAGCACGTTGTTGGCCCATGGGGTGCAGTTGCGATTAACATCGGATTAGTTGCTTCACTTGTCGGTACATTAATTGGCTGGTTTTTACTTGTTTCTGAAATTTCTCATGTAGCAGGAAAAGATGGCGTATTTCCGAAAGTCTTTACGAAAACAAATAAAAAGCAAACACCGCACATGGCATTATGGATTTCAAATGGTGTTGCCCAAATTATATTTATCATCGTTTTGTTTTCGGAATCGACATATCAAATTATGTATTTCATTGCATCAACATCAATTTTATTACCATATTTATTATCAGCGTTATTCCAATTTAAATTAGTCATTACAAACGAGCTAAAAGACGCAAAATTAAAAAACGGAGCGTTGGCTTTAATTGCTTCTATTTACTCTGTATGGCTTCTTTATGCAGCTGGTTTAAAGAATTTACTACTCGTTTCAATTGTGTATGGAATTGGAATTATTGTTTACACGTTTGCAAGAAAAGAACAAGGGAACCGTTGCTTTGTAGGTGCAGAGAAATATGTGATGTGGGCAATTATTGTTGCGGCTATCACATCCATATATATGTTATTAACTGGAAATATAAAAATGTAAAAAGTCCTTTTCATTTAAAGGGCTTTTTTCTTTGTTTAGAGAATATTTACTACATAAGATATTCAGGAGGGATGAGAATGGAAAAAAAAGAACAGTTGTCTAGAATAATTGATTTAGCTAGTGAGTTAAGGAAAGTATTAGTGCAAGAATCTTTTTTTAATCATCATCCTGAACTGAGAGGAGTCATTGAAAATTTAGCAAGTTCTGTTGAAAATTTGGCGGAATTACAAATAAGTAAAGATGAAAACGCTGAAGATCGATTACGTTACGTACTTGCGAAAATGAAAATTGCTCATAATGCAATTTTACAAGAGAAAAAAGCATTTCCTTCTCATTAATATAAGTTTTTATTTTGAACCTGGCGGATAACGTCAGGTTTTTTATTTCTAGTTTTTCGTTTCTTTCATACACTAAGAATAGTATGAAAAAAGAAGGTGACTAAGGTGAAATTACATAAAGCTCTTCAGCCAAGTTTTATAAAACGAATGTACTATATGAGATTTTTAGGGAAATTTACAAAAGCTGAGAAAGAGAAGAGTGGAGAGAATTTCTTTGTACAATGCTTATCGCCAATACCATTCACTTTACAGGAACAATTTACAAATGAACCATATGTATTTGAAGGGTTATGTAGCAATAAAAAGAATGAAAAAATCTTTTCGGAATTAAAGAAGAGGAAATTAGAAAAGCAACTAGTAATGTTTCGTCTTTATTATGAAAGAGGAAATGTATACGTGGAGTTAATATGTACAGAAGAACCGAAAGAAATAGCAAGCAGCTATAAAATGATTCCGGCACCTAAAGTTACAAATAATAAAAAAAGAGAATCTTTAGAACGAAAACTTAGCAACGGTTATTTATCATTTCTTATGCCAAAATTTCCGAAAGACTTTGAGCCTCCCGAATTATTGTGGCACGATGGAAGACTTTACGGAAACATATCCCTAAAGTCATCAATTAGCTCAATTGCCTATTTTGAACAGAAACGTGAATGTAAATATATAAACTGCAGTGACTGGACGAAGTATGTAGAAATAGCGGTAGAAGATCAATTATATTTTGTAAGTGATTATGTGTATGAGCAATTAAAAAAACGAATGCATGAAGAAGGTAAGCTAGTTGAAGTAGAGGATATAAAAGTACAAAAAGATGAATGGGAATGGGATGAGCGTGAATCGTCTTTTTTACAGTATGTACAAAGTATGGTGCATAATAAAGGGTTATATTTGGATGAAACGGATATTTATAATTTCCATATAAGTGTAAAAACAAATATGTTAACGATTCTTGGTGGTATACCGGGCGTTGGGAAATCACGGTTTGTGCAAACTTATGCAGAAGCATTAGGGTTACAGTATGGGGAAGAGTTGGTTTGGATTACGATTTCGCCATCGTATCAAGAACCACATGATTTACTTGGTTACCTTCATCCAAATGGTACTTTTATTGAAAGTGAAACGAAGTTAGTTAGGACGTTAATGAAGGCGAAAGAAAATCCAAATCAACTGTATATAATCGTTTTTGATGAAATGAACATGTCTCATATTGAGCATTGGTTTACTCCGTTTCTATCTGTTCTTGAACTTGAAACAAAAAATCGTATTTTAAACTTGTATGAGGGTGTACAGGACATAGAGAATTCAATTCCATCAACAATTGAAATTGGAGAAAATATTATATTTGTAGGTACTGTGAATTTTGATGAAACAACAAAAGAGCTCTCTGATCGATTATTAGATCGAACGAACCTAATAACGTTACAGAAAATTCCGTTTTGTGAGATGGACATGGAACAGGGGAAAGTCGTATTACATCCACCTTTGAAAGTAACAGCGGGAGAATTTCGGATAAATTGGATGAGAAATAAAGCGATGATTGAAGTGTTTTCTGAAGAAGAATTAGAGCTATTAGATAAGTTGCATGTCGTATTGTCATCACATGACGCGTCTAAGGGAATTTCTTTCCGATGTGCAAATGCAATTGCGACTTATTTGCAAAACATACCTTTCCAAAATAATCATACCTATATGATCAGTAGAGAAGAGGGGTTTGATTTACAAATAAAGCAGCGTGTATTGACGAAAATCAGAGGGACCGAAATGATGGTTGGGCCTTTACTTTCTGAAGAAGCAAAAAGGGGGGCGACCTTAGTACCTCTTTTGCAATCTGCACTTGCAAACAGAGTATCTACATTTGAACACTCTTTAGCATATATACGAGAAAAACGTAGAGAACTGGAGCTGTATGGATATGCAAAATGAAGGGCGTTACGAAACAAAAATCGTTGATACGAATGAAACGCTCCCTTTTGTATTAAAGTTAATCATTGGAAATGAGGGGAAAGGAGATTATATTTTATTAAATCGTCTTTGTACATCTACTACAGCATTAGTTCAATGTATTTATAAAGTACAAGAATTAAAACCAATAAGATTGCAGTACAATTATGAAATTCCAATGAATATTACTTTTATATGGAATAAAGTATATGAGGGACAGAAAAATATAAAAGAGGCTCAATATGAAATAAATGAAAAAAAACAAAGAGTATTAATATATGAACATGGGAAAACAGAATTCTTTTATCCATGGCGCTGTGGTTTATACCATTTTGAAGTGCGTATAGAAGATACAACGTATTATGGCGCATTTCAAATCGTACCGAAAAACTTTTTTGATGATCAATTTGAAATGATTCAAGACTATGTGAAGTCAATTTTAAATGAGTTGATTTTGGATAGAGGTTACTATAAAAAGACCTTCTCTGCACTTAGCGATATTGAGGATTCTTCTTATTTAGTGTTACTTAGAAAGTTACCCCAAAAAATGAAAATGATAAAGCAAATCTTTAAGAAAATAGAATCAAGCTCAAAATTTATAAATGAATATAAATGGGAAGGAAAAGAGCGAAGGCCAACAAGAAAAGGAACTATAGTGGCAGAACGAAAACCTTATGCCAAACATTATAATCGTAAGTTTATGGAACAAGAAAATAGTAAGGAAAATGCATTTCTTAAATATAAAGCGATGCAATTTTATCATTATTTAATTGAAGCAAAAAGTTTTTTACGTCAAACAATTGAAATCTTAGAAAGAGAAAAAAAGAAAAAATCAGAAGAGTTTCAAGCCGTAAAAACGATTATACAAACAATTGAGCGTAATGGATCGGTAACTGATAGAGAGAAGCAAAAATATAAAAATATACATTTACTAAAAGAAGCCGATTTACGAAAGAGCTCAATGAAAATACAAGAATATAAAATATTGGCGCATATTGTGCGTGAAAATGTACAATACTTTCAAATGTTAATGCATTCTTCGTTTTGGAGGGAAGTTACTGAAACAAGTAACATGAACTTACATGATTTACCGATACCACATCAACAATTACTACATCATTTAGAAGTACTCCCGCAATATACGGATCAATCTCCATCGTTATTATTTGTTTATAAGCCAACGTTTTTAGTGTATGAATATTACGCTTTTTTTATCGTTATTTCAATTTTAGAGCAAATTGGTTTTGAAGCTAGAAACTCTATCCGTGAACAAATACAAGAACATTTTTATGTAGATGGATTACAAGATGGAACGACAGTAGTTTTAGAACGAGATGATATAAAGGTGCATGTTGCATTTAATGACTTAATTGAAACACATCCTCTTATTGCATTAAGTAAAGGTAGTAATTTTTACAATGGTGAGGATACGAAGAAGCCAGATATTCGCTTAGACTGTTATGTAAAAGAAGATGGGAAATACGTATATAAATCTTCTATTATTATTGAAGTGAAGTATAGTCCAATGTACAATATTTTTCAGCACGTCGGAAATACGAAAGCAACTGAGCAAATGTATAAGTACTGGTCTATAAAGTATGTAGAAGAACAGGATGGAAAGCGAGTCTATTATCGAAGGTCAATTTATGAAGTCATTTGTGTATATCCAGGAAGCCATATGCATAGTAAAAAAATTGAGTCTGGATGCGGTGTTTTCTTGCAGTTATATCCATATAAGACGAAACAAGGGGAAGAGAAATTAGCTGGAAAACATGGGATGGTACAAATTTTTGAAAAATGGTTAAAAAGCATTAAGAAGTAAAAGAAATCCTTTTTCATAAAGGATTTCTTTAGATTAAGAAGAATTATATGCTGTATGGAAAGAAACATAATGTAATTTAGATTTGAAAAGTGCTACAAATGTATTATTAAAAGGAATGTGAGCGCGGGATAAAAGTCGATTAAATTGGAATCTAATTCATTTTGCAGAATATAATAAGTCATAAATATTTTTAGTTGCATACGAAGATTTGTTCTTATATGATAGATAGTGAAAGCGTTATCAAAAACAGAGCGGCGATGGGAAAGGCGGTTAAATATGTTCCAGCGTGTTCAAACAAAGGAAGAACATTTTGGGTTCGAGCAACTATGGGGAGATTTTTGTGAGGAAAGAAACTTAATGTTCGTAGAACGTAATTTAAATCCATCACGATTTTTATTAATAGAAGATGAACATCCTATTGGTACAGTGGAATGTATTAAGTATACGGTACCTGAACAATCAAATTCTGAGTTTTTCTATCCGTTTTCTAAAAATGATTTAGTGAAAGATTTGAAGAATGTATATGAAATAGGCAAGTTAAGTATTTCGAAAACGTCTCGTGGGAGAGGACATTTCAAAAGGCTAACAGCTATTTTATTTATACATGCGTTAGAAACAAAAGCTGAATGGTACATTGCAGCAGTAACAAAAAGAATGTATATGTATTTACTTACACTTGGTTTTCCAATTGAGCCAATAGATAATCCATTTCAGTTTCATGATACTTTACAAGGTGTACCAGTAAGAATTCATGCTCGAAAAGGGGTTACGCATTTGTATTCTTTAAAAGAATTTCGTGATGTGATTCAAGGGAATGCTCATGCACAGGCATTAATTGCAGAATACAGTAAAAATATTATGTTAACGAAATAAAGCGAAGTGAATATGTATAATAAAGAGAATAATATTTGTATAGGATATAACTCTTCATTAAAAAAGACCCTTATTATTTTAATAAGGGTCTAAAAATTATAATCCAAATATACTAAAAATCATTTTGCGGCGCTTCGGTTTCTTTTCTCGTTCATATGTTGGTTTTGAATCAGGAGTAATATAAATGGGTTCTTCTTTCGTTAGGGCAGCTTCTAATTTTTGAATTCGCTCTAACATTTCCTCCATTTCACGACGGTGTTGTAAAAGTTGGTACGTGACGACATCATTTGCCTTATCTTGCATTTGTTCTTCCATTCGATCAAGTCTTCTCGTAATAGTGTTTAATTGATCAGCTAATTGCTCAAAATCATTGGGTAATATGTTTTGAACAATTGTATTAACTTGAGTTTTTAATTCCTCAACTTCATTTGAGGAAGCCTTTTGAGTAGATTGAGAATTTTGAGATTGCTCTATTTGAAATCGATGGTGTTCTAACATTTGATCGACATCCTCTTGTGTGAAAATAAAGTGGCCATATTTGTTTTTCTCTATCGTAAGATTTAATTGTTGTGCGATCCGGACAACAGCCTTTGGGCTAACACCTAATTTCTTTGCGATAAATGGTGTTTTATATTCCAAAATAATCCCTCCTATATATATCCTGTTGAATGATTTCGAGCTATGAAGTAAGTTCCCTTCTAGTGCGACAAAAGAAGTGTGGAATCGGCAAAGAAAGTGTTTTTTCACGAAATTGAGTTGAGAAGAATAGTTCGTTTAAATAAAAATGTTTTATCGTAACATTTAGAATAATTTGACGAGTGTAAATGAATTAGATTATCATAATGATAAATATCTTTTTTATGTATGCATATAATATATAAAAAGGTGGTTGCTAATGTAGAATTTTGTTAGAG
>NZ_WEII01000048.1:0-38335 GCF_009183805.1 Bacillus sp. B2-WWTP-C-10-Post-4
CTCTCTATTTATATTTTAATTAAATATTGGCGATTAATTCATTAAATCCTTCTTTTACAATTCTATAATATTAGAAACTAATATATTCAAATCATTTTCAGTTTGTAAAATCCTCTGTTTTTCCTTTTCAAATACATCTTCTTCTTTTCGAAATGACTCTTTTCGATTTTGAATCATACGATTCATTTCTTTTTTACTCGGTCCACCGTATACATTTCTTTTTTGAATAAAAGCTTCTGGCGATATAATTTCTTTCCACTCTTTTTCTAATAAATTTATTTTAAAATGTTCTTGCAAGTACATATTTACCTCTTTGAAGTGTAATTCATGTAGTTCTTTTTTCTGTTCCAATGACATATTTGCAATAGCACTTGCTGCATGATGAGCGTGCCGAAATGGAATTTCATAGTTTTTTGTTAAAACATCGGCGAAATCCGTTATCGTTATTGCATGTTTATAGGAACGACTTTTTAACGTTTCTTCTTCTACTTTCATCGTTCGGATCACTGCATTCATCATACAAAAAACACGAATTGCCTTTTCAATCCCTTTATATAAATATGGCTGCAAGTCATCTTCCGTATCGACAATATCACCAAATGGTGTATTATGAATCATTTGAAATACTGTAAATGCTTCTCCTAAAGCACTACTCGTAATTGCACGAGCGTGCTCAATTGAAACCGGATTTCGTTTTTGCGGCATAATACTACTGATTTGTACATATGGCTTTGCAACAGTAATACCGTCATATTCTTTCGTTGCTAACAACAAAAAGTCATGAATCCATCTACTCGTATTCGTCATCATTACCATAAGTAGCGAGCTAACTTCTAATAAATAATCCGCTCCAGCAACAGCATCATATGAGTTCTCAATTACATTTGCAAATCCAAGTAGATGAGCAACTCGTTCTCGTTTAATCGGGAAACCTGTTGTAGAGAGTGCAGCCGCCCCCATTGGAGACTGATTTAAAAGCTGGTACGTTTTTTTCATTCGTTCTAAATCTCTTTGCATCGTATCATAAATTGCTAACGTATAATGACCAAATGTTGTTGGCTGTGCCGGTTGTGTATGTGTATAAGCTGGCATTATTGTTTCCTTATAATCAGCAGCAAGTTGTAGTACACTTTCTTGCAATAACAAATGATGTTCCATTAATCGTAATACATATCGCCTTAAACTCATGCGATACATCGTTACACCCATATCATTTCTACTTCTACCAATATGCATATTACTTACAAAATCGCATTTCGCTTCTTGAGAAATTAAATGTTCGACTAAAAAAAAGAGATCTTCATGCTGCTCTGTATAGAGCAATTGCTCTTCTGGAATTCCCTCTACCTTTTTTAATGCGTGTAATATAACTTTAGCTTCTTCCTTTTTCATTAAATTTTCTTCCGTCAGCATCGCAATATGTGCTTTATGCACTTGAAACATATCTTTCAATAAGTAATTTCGTTGAAAATTAAATACATGTTGTAATACACAATCCACATATGTTTTTCCAGGGAAATCAGCGCCTTCACTCTTTATAAACTCTTCTTTACTCTGTTTCATCACCTTTTCCCCTCTCACCTAAGTATTACTACCCATCATACCCAGAGATAGAAAAAAAGTGCTTGTACATAAAAATAAACTCGGTGCTCTCTGCACCGAGTTTATTTAATAAAAGTCGCATCATACTTATCACTTTGCAACACTTGGAAATGTAAGTTTGCTAAATGTTTCCGTATTTCTGCACTATCGTCTTCATTTAAATTATTCGCCAAAAACACAATCTCCGTACAGTTTCCACGTTTATCCATAGCGTAAACTGCTTTTGTAACCGTCCACGGTGTGTAACCATTCTTTTGCCCAGCATGTCTGAATGTTTTACGGTATTTCTTGGCACTCATGTCTGTTTCAACGATATTTGCCCACACTTTTTCTTCAGCCTCTGTCAAGCCACCTTTATGGTTTGCCTTTTGAAGTAATACCATATAATCATTTGCAGAAGCTGCTGGTAATCTGTCTGACCAAATTTTGTCGTAACGTTCCTCTAAATAAAGCGGAATTTCCTTCTGTAATAATGGTCCCTTCTTCTTTAAGCGTTCATGAATAACCATCGCATATTCACGATATTGCTCTTGAGACATTTCTTTTAACTTTTTCTCTATTTTATATTTTGGAACATGTAATTCTTTATGCAAATATCCCGGAATATACAAAGATGAAACGATTGGAAATAGTGGTTGATGTGCAGGAAGTGATAAACTTTGTAAATTTCGATTGATGTTATCTAATCCTAACAATTCCATTAAGTATTCAGCATTTGCATTCGAACTAAACTTAACCATTCCTTTTGCCACTTCTTCTAAAGAAACCGCTCCTTCAGTTATCTTGCCCGTCTTCTCCAAATACCTTTGCCATCTATCTTGTGCACCACCATCTGTATTCGGTACATAATAGCGATTCACATCATTAATCGATACGAAACTAGACGAATCAATTTTCCCTTCAGTAACTTGTTTCGTATATTCAAGCGCCACAATTAATTTCATCGTACTAGCAACTGGCAATACAACATTTGGGTTTACAGAATAGACAACTTTATCATTTCTCTTTACTAGAAGCGCACTATTTTTTTCATCTTTATGTTCTTCAATAAAAGATGCAATATACTGTGCATCATCATTATTTGAACTCCACACTTTTTTCACTAAAAAGTTACCCGATATTAGCAAAACGAAAATACCCACAACCACTGCGCATACTATAGTTTTTTTCAAGTAAAATTCCTCTCCTATTGTGTAACTCTTCTCTCTATCTTTAAAAAACAAAATAATGGAGATGGTTATTTAAATAACCATCTCCATTATTTTAACTTGTATACTCCTATTATGTCTACGTCATGATTTTCACAAAATCCTCAAGGAATTTTTTATAATGTAATGACCAACCAATTCGCACCCAATTTTTTAATGCTTTTGCATCAGGTTGAGGACGGAAATCTGCAATACTTTCTCCTTTTGCTATTCCCACTGTATCTACATCGACACGGCGATACACATAATCCAATATTGAAGGATTTGCGGCAACCATCATTGTAACGACGTCATGTACTGGACTTCCTTTTATTTTCGGATTTAATTTTCTATAAGCTTTATAATAATACGTAAAAATCGGTTCAATTAATTTATTAAAACTTGTTTTAGAATGTTTCGTAATATACTTTACCATTTCTGGCGTAATAATAGCTTCAGATGTAACATTGAGCGGCACCAGTGTCACATTCTTGGCATTTTGCATGACTAATTGCGACGCAATCGGATCACCATGAAAATTCGCCTCTGCGACTGGTGTAACATTGCCTGGCATTAAGAAAGCACCCCCCATTATATAATATTCTTTTACATACTTCATCATTGGCTTTTCTAAAATAAATGCTGTCGCTAATGTTGTTGATCTACCAGCATCGACTATTATTAATTCTCCTTTATATTTTTCAAGAATGTCAAAAAACTCACAAAAAGGCTTTATATTTGGAGAAAGATTTTTCGGTGGTCGAATTGGTCCTAAACCTTCCGCCCCATGAATTTCTGGATAATACGTTGTAATATCTCCAGATAAAGGGATTTTCGCACCATTAATAACAGGTATATCTTCCCTACCTGCTAACTGTAATAAATATGCCGCATTACTTGTCGCCTTTTCTTGCGTTACATTTCCATATCCTGTAACTACACCAACAATATCAATATCAGGATGCAACAATCCATACATAATTGCTAAAGAGTCATCAATTCCTGGGTCTCCTAAAAATAATACTTTTTTCATCGACCTCAACTCCATCCCCTCAGTTGTTATTAATTTATGAATAACCGTGGATATACAGAATAAAAAATGAACAAATTCACACAAAAAAACGCAGTCTTATAAGGACTACGTTCTTCAGCTAACCTATACTGTTTTTTTTACAGCACTCATACTTCCAATGATGTAAGCGATAAACGCAAAACAAATCGGGAAGACAACTGTATGTATACCGAACGGATTTGGATAGAAAAGATGAATACACATATATGAGCCTACCCCAACTAAAATAGACGCAAGCGCTCCTGTAGCATTTCCTTTCCTCCAATATAACCCTAATACGATTGGCCAAATGAATGCAGCTTCTAATCCACCGAAAGAAAATAAATTTAGCCATATTAAAAAATCTGGTGGTTTAATTGCCGCTGCATAAACGAGTAGTCCTACAATACCAGTAATCCACAAACTTCCTTTTTTTATCGTACTGTCTGCTGCATCTTTATTTATGTAATTTACGTATATATCTTTAATAATTGACGAGCTTACAAGTAATAATAAAGAATTTACTGTAGACATAATCGCTGCCATCGGTGCAGCTAAGAAAACTCCAGCTAACCAAGGTGGCAACACTTCCATCGCAAGTAGCGGCATTACTTTATCTGGTACCGTTATACCTGGAAGTACTACTCTTGCAAATACACCCGTTAAATGCATACCGATCATAATTGTACCTACAACAATCGTCCCAATTATTAACGCTTGATGCATCGCTTTTGAATTTTTATAAGACATGGCACGCACGCTAATTTGCGGCAAACCAACAACGCCAATTCCAATTAAAATCCAAAATGATGTAACATATGATTTCGTTAAACTGCCATCTGCTCCGAATGGTGTAATTAACTTTGGATTAATTTGAACAAGTTCCTGCATAATCTTTTCAATTCCACCACCAGCAATGACAGTAGCAATTAAAATGATTGTTGTTCCAACTAACATAATGATTCCTAATAATGTATCTGATAGAGCAACTGCACGAAATCCACCAATTAATACGTACACAAGTACAGAAAAAGTAAATAAAAATAGTGCTGTTGTATACGATAGCCCCGTTAGTGACTCGATTAATCGTCCACCACCGACCCACTGGGCTACTGTCGCTGAAAATAAAAAGATAATAATACATAACGCAGAAAGTATAACAACTGCTTTATTATTGTATCTCCCTTTTAAATAATCGATAAGAGTAATTGCTTCCATCTTCCTAGCGATAATTGCAAACTTTTTACCGATAACCGTTAAAACGATATACCCTGTTACAACTTGAATCGCAGATAACAGTACCCATCCAAGACCCATATTGTAAGCAATACCAGGGCCACCAATAAAGCTACTTGCACTACCGTACGTAGCAATCATTGTCATCGCTAATAATAAACCGCCTAGCTCACGCCCACCAAGAAAATATTCTTGCAAAAATTTATTATGAGCAGTTGCTTGCACGCGTCTTGAAGCATATACACCAATTAAAAATACAACGATAAACGAAATTATCATTGGAATGATTACATACCAATTCATCTATTATTCCTCACTTTTTTCTTCCTCATCGAGTGAAATATCTTGAAATACAAAACGAACAACTAAACTAAGTAAAATAACCATAACGATAAATCCAACGATACAGCTATAAAAAAACCATGCGGGAAAACCTAATACATATGTATATTCATTCGGATTTTTACTACCAAGCCCATAAGCAAATCCGTACCAAATTATAAAATTAATAATAGCAAGTCCAAGACCAATTAACGCTTCTCTATGGGCTATTCGAAAGCGTGGATCATCATGATAATCTTTCATTTTTACCCCTCCTCTCACGATGTATTATTGTACCATTGTTCTTCTAGTTTTTCCTACTAGAAAGCAAAAACAAGCAGGATTTTTTTACAATCATATAGAAGATTCTCTTACATTACATATTTTTTACAATTGTAACACAAATGAAATTTGAATTTTCAGTATTTCTTAATTATGATTTTAATTAGAGGCTTTCCACCTAGTTTCCACATCCTTGATTTCGGAATAAGCGCCGTCTCGTACTGCGTTTACATTATATTTTCAAGGGGGTTATACAATGAGTCAACTAGCTGTAAATCTTCATGAAAAGGTAGAGAAGTTTCTTCAAGGTACAAAAAAGTTATATGTGAATGGATCTTTCATTGAAAGCGCTTCCGGTAAAACATTTAAAACACCTAACCCAGCAACTGGCGAAACACTTGCCGTCGTTTCTGAAGCTGGTCGCGAAGATATTCATAAAGCTGTAGTCGCAGCTCGTATGGCTTTTGACGAAGGTCCTTGGTCTCGTATGAGCACTGCTGAGCGAAGCCGTCTCATGTACAAGTTAGCTGATTTAATGGAAGAACATAAAGAAGAGCTTGCACAGCTCGAAACATTAGATAACGGAAAGCCAATCCGTGAAACAATGGCAGCAGACATCCCACTTGCAATTGAGCATATGCGCTATTACGCTGGCTGGGCTACGAAAATCGTTGGTCAAACAATTCCTGTTTCCGGTGATTACTTTAACTATACACGCCATGAAGCTGTTGGTGTCGTTGGTCAAATTATTCCTTGGAACTTCCCGCTTCTTATGGCAATGTGGAAAATGGGAGCAGCGCTTGCTACAGGATGTACAATCGTTTTAAAACCTGCAGAACAAACTCCACTATCTGCTTTATACTTAGCTGAATTAATTGAAGAAGCTGGATTCCCGAAAGGTGTTATTAATATCGTACCTGGATTCGGTGAATCAGCTGGACAAGCTCTCGTTAATCATCCACTCGTTGATAAAATTGCATTTACCGGTTCTACTCCTGTCGGTAAACAAATTATGCGACAAGCATCCGAATCATTAAAACGCGTTACACTTGAGTTAGGCGGTAAATCACCAAATATCATCTTGCCGGATGCTGATTTATCTCGCGCGATTCCTGGTGCACTTTCTGGTGTTATGTTTAACCAAGGACAAGTATGCTCTGCTGGATCACGCTTATTTGTTCCGAAGAAAATGTATGATAATGTTATGGCTGATCTCGTCCTCTATTCTAAAAAACTAAATCAAGGTGTCGGTCTTAACCCTGAAACAACAATTGGTCCTCTCGTTTCTGAAGAACAACAAAAACGTGTAATGGGCTACATTGAAAAAGGGATTGAAGAAGGCGCTGAAGTACTTTGCGGAGGAAGTAATCCATTCGATCAAGGCTACTTCGTTTCTCCTACAGTATTCGCTGACGTAAATGATGAAATGACGATCGCAAAAGAAGAAATTTTCGGTCCAGTTATTTCTGCAATACCATTTAACGATATTGATGAAGTAATTGAACGTGCAAATAAATCACAATTCGGCTTAGCGGCTGGTGTGTGGACAGAAAATGTTAAAACAGCACACTATGTTGCAAGTAAAGTACGTGCAGGTACAGTGTGGGTAAACTGTTATAACGTGTTTGATGCAGCATCTCCATTTGGAGGATTTAAACAATCTGGTCTTGGCCGTGAAATGGGATCTTATGCATTAAATAACTATACAGAAGTAAAGAGCGTTTGGCTTAACTTAAATTAATGAGAAAGAACCTGACCTATCCGGTCAGGTTCTTTTCATTATGTATTCCTTTAAACTTGCAGTCCTCCGCTCACATTTAATACTTCACCTGTAATATAAGATGCGTATTCTGATGCTAAAAAAGCTGCTGCGTTCGCAATATCTTCTGGCGTTCCAATTCTACCAACTGGAATAGCACCAACCATCTTTTCTTTCACTTTATCTGGTATCGTTTTTGTCATATCTGTATCCATAAAACCCGGACAAATCGCATTACAAGTAATACCGAAGCTTCCAACTTCTTTCGCTGCTGTTTTCGTTAAACCGACAACTCCTGCCTTTGTAGCCGCATAATTTGCTTGACCTATGTTTCCTTCTCTACTAATTGAAGATATATTAATAATGCGTCCATACCCTTGTTGTCTCATGTAAAGAAGCGCTGGTTGCATACAATAAAAAACACCAGTTAAGTTCACTTGTAATACTTGTTCCCAAGCAGACTTCTCCATTTTATGTAACATTGCATCTCTTGTAATTCCGGCGTTATTCACCAAAATATGTAATGTACCGAATTTTTGAACCGCATATTCAATTAACGACTTCGCTTCATTTTGATTACTCACATCACATCGATATGAGCACACTTCATATCCTTCATCTGATAACTCACGTGTCGTTTTTTGTAGATTCTCTTCATTTACATCGCTAATTAATACTTTCGCCCCTAGTTTTGCATAAACCCTTGCAATCTCTTTTCCAATTCCCTGTGCAGCTCCTGTTACAACAGCTGTTTTCCCATTTAAAAACTCCATTCCTATCCCCCATTTCTATTACTTATACTGTATATTTCGGCTTTTTGCTTTTCAATTCCTCTTTGTATAAAAAAGTCTATTTGTGTCAAACTAACTTTGCAACGTCGCATAAAGTGAAACTTTAATCAGTGGGAAGTTTGTTCATCCCCCACTGATTATCAGCCCTCACCAATCGGGCATTTACGGACAGTTAATCTCCCACCTAGCTTCTTTGTTCCATCTGAGTTTTAAGGTGGGAGTTTTACTACCCGTTATGCGGGATAAAGTGCAAGGAGATTGTGTCGAATGAACAAAAAAAATTTCAAACAAAGCAAAGCAACTGATGGCATTGATGTTGAGTTCTCTCGCGAACTCGCTGACCACAATGACTTAGAAGCAAACGCACGTGCAAATGCCGCTGATGCACGTCAAAAGCGCCAATCAACCGAAAAATAAGGTACATCACAACCTTATTCTTTTCAAAAGGGACCTACTACCCAACAAAATAAACCGAGAGACATCTCTCGGTTTATTTTCTATATTTTTTTGCATAATGAGCCAAAGTAAGCAACGGATATATATGAGCATAACTATGATAACGAATATAAAACCCACCTGGTAAACCTGTTCCAGTAGGATATTTTTCATTTATATAAGGGTTGGAGAGCAAATATGAAATACCTTTTCGAATAACTGGCGCTTCTTTATCATAGTAAGAAATGAGGGCATCTAAAGCCCATGCTGTTTGGGATGGTGTACTAAATGGTAAAGTAACGAACCTTTTCTCCACACTACTGTGGCAAGATTCTCCCCAGCCACCATCTTCATGCTGTATATGTTCAAGCCATAAAGCTGCTCGTTTCAATGATGGATCGCTAGATGGTATTCCTAGTGACCGTAAACCAGTCAACACTGCCCACGTACCATATATATAACAAATTCCCCATTTCCCATACCACGACCCATTTTCCTCTTGTGCATTCATTAACCAATTTATCGCACTTTGTTTTTGTTTCTCAGGCAATTCGTTTTGTGCATACGTCCCGAAAAACTCTAGCACTCTCCCTGTAATATCTGGTGTAGAAGGATCTGTAATCATATCACTTGCATTTTCGATTGGTAAATTTGCTAATATACGGCTCGTTACCCCTTTTTCAAAAGCTCCCCAACCACCATCATTATTTTGCAATCCTTTAACCCAATTAACCGCTCGCTTCCAAGCATTATCTACATTTTCGTTCCCTCTACTTCGCGCTAATGCTCTTAACACAGCAGTTGTATCATCAATATCTGGAATCGTCGTATTCACATCCGAAAAGCCCCAACCACCCGGGAAGAGATCCGGTGCATGTACACTCCAATCTACTTTCTTCGTTTGCTGTTTTCTTAGTAAATATGCTGATGCATTGTGAATCACTTTACTTGCTTTCGGAACTTGAGCTTCTTGCAAAGCATAACTGAGTAAAGCTGTATCCCATATAGTTGATGGAGAGTTTTGCAAATGGGTCCCTCTCTCCATCTTCCATATATAAGATGTAATTCCCATTATAGCCTTCTTAATAATTGGTGATTGAATAGAATGTCCTAATGCAAGTAAAGCATAAATCATATAAAACGAGGCAGTTGCGTAGCTATATAATGTTCCATTTTCATCAATACGCTCTTTCATAAAACGTTCTACTTCCTCATATCCTTTATGATGCAAAGAAAGTGGATACGTTATAATTTTCTTCACGTCACTTACTAACGTTTGAAAAACTGGAGACCGATCCTCTCGAAACCATTCTCCGCCCCCGCCTGCAATGTGATTTAAATTTGGCAATAACTTTTTCCCTACTCGAAACCTTTTATTTAAACACAACATCATTGGAATTAAATGAATACGTGCTGAGCTACTCAATTCAAATATACTGAGAGGGGAATCATTCTGCAGAAACATAATTGGTGTTGGCAAATGAAAAAGAGAAGGATATTCATATTCTCCATGAATCGCTAATAAAAACTTCGTCATAAAATGAGCACGTGCTACCCCACCGCGCTCATTTATAAACATTTCCGCTCGCTTCATATTCGCATCTTCTTTTGTATATTTTTCCGATGCAAGTAAGGCGGCATAAGATTGAATGGTAGCTGATAAATTACCTCCCACCTCATCTTCATACAATTTCCATGTTCCTTCATTTGTTTGAAGTGATGCTAATCTTTTCACAAACGGTTCTATCTCTTTATCTCTACCTAATAATTTTAATAAAAAAATCATATGGCAATCTGTTAATGGAGCTCCTTCAAAACAAAACCGCCACGTACCATCTTGCCGTTGCATTGTTTGAAGTGCAGTTGTTCTTCTCGCTATTTCTTCATGCACTTTTTCATATAATAACAAGTTACTCACCCACCCTTTCGAAATCCGTATAACGATATTCAAAAAGGTAGCTGAATATGTATAAAAACAAAGAAAAGCAGAACATATAAAATGTTCTGCTCATAAACAATACCCTACTCCGACAATAATTCCTAATAAAGCACCGACTACTACCTCATACGGTGTATGCCCAACAAGTTCATTTAACTTCTTATATTCTGTTTCTCTACCGTGAAAAAAGTCATTCAATATTTTTGCTTGTTTACTTACTGCAAGCCTTACTCCTGAAGCATCATACATAACAATAATGGCAAAAATAGTAGCAACCGCAAACATCGAGCTTTCCACACCTTCCACTACTCCAACTCCTGTAGCAAGCGCTGTAACTGTTGAAGCATGAGAACTTGGCATCCCACCTGAAGCAAAAAACTTTGCAAAATCAAATTCACCTGTTTTAACTAATTTAAAGACTACTTTCGTTAATTGTGCTAAAAACCATGAAATTACAGCTGCCATAAGCGGATCATTATGTAAAATTGTTTCCATGTTCTCAGCTCCTTACTAGCTATAATGGAAATCCTATATAGTATCAGTATAAAGAAAAATGCGTAGAAAATACTACGCATTATGATACTTTTGCTGATTTATTTTTTATAAATTTCGGTTGTTTCTGCACTAAAAACTTAGTCTTCGCTACCGAGAATACAAATAATGCAACCCATATACAGAAAAATGCAATCATATGAGTAGATGTGAAATGTTCACCAAATACGAATACACCTAAAATTAAGCTAATTGTTGGTGCAATATATTGTAAAAAACCTACCATATAAAGCGGAATAAGTTGGGCTCCTTTTGCAAAATAAAAAAGTGGTAGAGCTGTAACAATACCCGCTCCTATTAATAGTAATGTCGATAACATTGAGATAGAGCCAAATGAGCCGAAACCATGTACTCCTGTCATTACTAGATAAATAATCGCAAACGGCGTCACTAACATCGTTTCCATCGTAAGTCCAATTGTCGCATCATAGTTTAACAATTTTTTCGTTAATCCATATAATCCAAATGAAAAGGCAAGTGAAAGAGAAACCCACGGAATAGATCCGAAACGTACTGTTAAAATGATAACCCCCACTCCAGCTAAACCAACTGCAACATATTGCCAAAAGTTTAACTTTTCCTTTAAAACGACTGTACCAAGTAAAATACTAATAAGCGGATTAATATAATAGCCAAGACTCGCTTCAATAACATGATTATGATTAACGGCCCATATGTAAACAAACCAGTTTCCACTAATCAAGACTGAAGCTATTGTTAATGACATTAATAATTTAGGTCGTTTAAAAAGATTCACAAATTCCCCAATAAACTGGCGAAACCTCTTCGTAACACCTAATACGAGTAACATAAAAACAAACGCCCAAACGATGCGGTGTGCTAATATTTCATCTGCTGGAACTTCCTCAACCCATTTCCAATAGATTGGTAGTATTCCCCACATCGTATAAGCACCAGCCGCATATAGTATCCCTTTTTTTTGCTCTGCTGATTGACTCCCCATCTTCCTTTTTCTCCTCTTCTCATTTTTTCTCCATTATACGGTCTCACATGCTCACTTTACCAATAATCAATCTGCATTTCTTTCGACATTTCTCATACAACGAATAATAAACATACCGTTATTACAACAAGTAACGGTATGCCGAAAACAAATTTCTTTTTATGAGTTTTATGATGAAACATATACATGCCGATCCAAGCTCCAACTGCTCCTCCAGCTGCCGCCGATAAAAACAACGTACTTTCTGGCGTTCTCCACTGTTTCTTCTTTGCTTTTCGTTTATCAAGCCCCATAAGGCTAAAAGCTATAACGTTAATAATAAGAAAATAAATCCATTTCATCGCTTTCTCTCCTTATGAAAAATTCGATTAATAGTAACACGAAAAAACGACGGAAACAACTGAAGAACTCTTTTTATCCAACTAGTTTCATTCCTTTTTCTTAATTAGTTACCTTCATATTTACATAACCAACTAAAATCACAGTTAAAGCATTTAATATAGAAAAATGTTATGAGCAGAATCCTATATTTCATTACATTCATCCACTACCATATCATCAAAAAAATTGCTCTCAATCACTTTCTCATCAAAACGAAGAACTACAATTAGCCCTACATATAAAGAAACAAAATTTAGAAACCATTCCCCATTCTCATCTTTCTTAGCTAAGCATTTAAATATCTCTTGAAATTGCATACGCTCATCTGTCGCAACAACTGGTCGCACGCCAAAATATTTCAATACAAGATGTAGGTTGAACTGCACGGATAATGATAAAATATACTTTAATAACTCGGTATAATGAGCAACATTTTTTTGACTATATAACTTCACAAGCTCTTGATGTAAAGTAGAAATTGATAATTCTTCTTTAGTCACTTTTGTTGCTTCTATCATTTCAATCATCTTTTTCATATCCATTCCATTTACCCCTCCTGTTACAAAACAAAAGCCAAAGTATACTTATTTTATAATCAACAATAATTGATTATTTCTCGTCTCTCTTTTTTCTTCACTTACTAAGTCATACTTTTTTAAAAGATGAAATACATCATTTAATATTTCTTGTGAGTGATTACCTTGTAAAAAATTTTTTAACCCTTTAAAAATCTCTTCTGATAAAAAACTCTTTTGACTTTCAAGCTTATTCATCACATCTTCAATAGAATGATCAATGTTACATGCCATACTAAACTTCCCCCTCTATCCTCTATAAATAATATCCTCAGCTAACGATGTAAACACTTCTCCAACAAGAGAATCTTCATCATATACAGATGAACCATTATTTTCTTCACGTTTCGCAAAAGGTATTTGAGCAATTACTTCTGTTTGCAATTGTTCTGCAAGCATTTCGCCGCCGCCTTTTCCGAAGAGATAATTTTTCGATCCATCTTGTTCTTCATAATAAGCCATATTTTCCACAATACCTAAAATCTCATGCTTCGTATGTTTTGCCATTACACCGACTCTTGAAGCAACGAATGAAGCTACATTGTGCGGAGTTGTAACAATTATTTCTTTCGCTTGCGGAATCATCGCTGCAACATCGATCGCAACATCTCCTGTACCTGGTGGTAAATCAAGTAATAAATAATCTAATTCTCCCCAGTGCGTATTCGCAAGAAAATTTTGAATCCATTTATTTAGCATCGGTCCGCGCCACATAACTGGGTTATTTCCTTCTGTAAAAAATCCCATCGACATGATTTTAACACCGTGACTAATGACTGGAATTGCCGTTTGATCAATCATCGTTGGTTTCTTATTCGTTTCCATCATAGCTGGAATACTAAAACCATATATATCTGCATCTAATATCCCCACCTTTTTGCCCATACGCGCTAGTGCAGTTGCAAGATTAATTGTCACCGTTGATTTTCCAACTCCGCCTTTTCCGCTCGTTACAGTAATAAAACGTACTCCTGAATCCGAGCGAAGCATGCTCGGCATACCAGTTTCTGTTCTAGTATTTTTCTTTAATTTCTCTGTTAAAGCTGTACGTTCTTCTTGTGTCATAGAACCAAATGTTACCTCCACTTTAGAGGCACCAATTGCGTGAAGTGATTCTTCAATATCTTGTTGAATTTTTGCTTTTAACGGACAACCTTGGATTGTTAGTACTACTTCAAGTTTAACCTCTGTTCCGTTCATTTGTATATTTCTAACCATATTTAATTCTACAACACTTTTGTGTAACTCTGGATCCTCTACATGTTTTAATGCATTCATTATTTGTTCTTGAGTAAGCATAGAACTCATCCCTTCTCTTATTCTAATTTATATACAACATTTTCTTGGCGCTTCATCTGGTGAAAAAGCTTATCATCCACCGCTAACAGGCGGGATTAATGCGACTATATCTCCAGCTTTTATCATCTCTTCATTCATTACAAACTCTTCGTTAACAGCGACCATCACTTTATCCAACGATTGTAAACAATAGCTGGCTTTAAGCCATTCTTTTAATTGTTGCACTGTCATTTCTTGCTTTTCTGAAATCACTAATCGATCCGATCCAACTTCCTCACGCAAATTTGCAAACAATAAAATTATAATCATTTTCTCATTCTTCCTTCTTTGGTTTTCCTTCTGGATATGGTGTATTTTCAAGTTGATCTCCAATCCACATCGTTCCATCTTCCCAAAATTCTTTTTTCCAAATTGGAACAATTCGTTTTATACGTTCAATCGCGTACTCATTCGCTTCATAAGCTACTTTACGATGCGGTGATGAAACTGCAATGACTACCGCAATATCCATTATTTCTAGCCGCCCTACACGGTGCGTAATTGCTACTTTTGTATCCGGCCATCTTTCACAAATTTCTTCTCCAATTCTCATAAGTTGTTTTACTGCCATCGGTTTATATGCTTCATACTCTAAATGTAGCGTTCGTTTTCCTTTTGTTAATTCTCTCACCGTACCAATAAATGTTGTAATCGCACCTGCTTCTCTTCTTGCGACTTTATTCGTTACTTCTTCAACTAAAATCGGATTATCTACAATCTCAAATAGCACTTGTTCCATTAAAACCACCTCTCACTTTATGAAATGTCCAAGGCCATTCACTACCTTCGTTATCTTCTAATAAAAGAACATCGACAAACATATCTTTTTTATATCCTCTTGTCCCGCCCGGCAATACGATAAACGCGTTGGATTTTGCCAATGAAGAAACTGAGCTAGATTTATCAAACCCTGATGGATAAGCGATTAATTTCCCCTCATCATATTGCAATTTTGCTCGTACAAATCTTGTAAATGGATTCGGTTTTAGAAAATCTTCTCCTAATAACGCTTTTTCTCTTTTTAAATGTACTTTTTCACTAAACATATACGTCCGAATACACGGTCTTACGAATAATTCAAACCCTACGTAACAAGCTGATGGATTTCCTGATAAACCAAATAATAACTTGCCATTTAATTGTGCTACAGTCGTAACACTTCCTGGTCGCATTGCAACTTTATTAAAAAGAACAGATGCACCTAACTTTTCGTAAATAGCTGGTAAATAATCATAATCTCCTACTGATACACCGCCCGTTGTAATTAACATATCTACTTGGCCAAGCGCTTCTTTCACAGCTGTAAAACACGTATTAAAATCATCACTAAACTTCCCAAAATATTTTACTCTTCCGCCCGCTCTTCGAATTTGAGACAATATCATGTACGTATTACTGTTTCGGATTTTCCCTGGCTGTAATGAATCATTGACATCCAGTAATTCACTCCCAGTCGCTAACAGTCCAATTACAGGCTTTCTCGCAACTGGTACTTCACTATAACCGAATGTAGCAAGAAGAGCTGAAATACCTGGATTAATGTAAGATCCTTTCTTTGCAAGAACCGTTCCTTTACGAGCATCTTCACCTTGAAAAGAAATATTGTCGCCCTTTTTGAATGATCGCTTCACTGCCATATAATTGTTGCCATTCTTCTCATATTGACGAGTCAGCTCTAACATAACAACCGCATCACACCCATTCGGAATTTGTGCTCCCGTCATAATTCGAACTGCTTGAAACGGAGCTACTTTCTCATGGAATAGCGATCCTGCACCAATTTCACCCACTACTTCAAATACAATTGGCGTTTCATAACTTGCTAAATTAGTATCTTCTGCTCGAATAGCAAATCCGTCATATGGCGAACGATTAAATGACGGTACATCATGGTCAGCTACTAAATCCTCTGCTAATATACGTCCATAAGCTAATTCAATTGGTAATAGCTCCTTTAAGCCTTTATCAGCAAATCCCATCACTTTACGAACAGCTTCTTCAACCGTAATTGGCACTCTTCTTTCCATTGTTGACACCCTCTCTATTAACCGAATACGCGATAATATAGTTGTTTCGCTTTCGAAATATCATTTGTACCATGAATAAAAACACGACCATCTCGAAAAACAACCACGCGGTAATCATCGAATTGGCAAGATAGTAAATACGGATTCCGATCTACTTTCCCCAGTTTTTGTAATACTTTTTCTATATCATCAAAATTGTATTTCCTATTGTCTACTGTTCTAATTTGAACTGTATTTCTTCCGCATAAAACAGCTGCTTTCGTTTGATTTTCGTATGATAAATAAGGATAAGTTCGATTCAAACCGCATGAGAGACAAGCGTCTGTTTTTATTTTCCCTAATTTTATAAAATGATTTTGATTACTCCATATATCAAACATGAAAAATGTTTTTCTAATTGCTGAGAAATCTTTCACTAAAATTTTGAGTGCTTCTGCCACTTGATATGCTGCGACGATTTGAACAGTCGGGCTAATAATTCCAGCGGTATCACATGTCACACCTGTAACAGGAATATTTTTCAGCATACAATGTAAACACGGTGTCTCTTGCGGAATAATTGTATAACTCATACCATACGATCCAACGCAAGAACCATATACCCAAGGAATATTATGTTTTTGTGATAAATCATTTATTACAAATCGAATATCAAAATTATCTGTTGCATCAATGATTACATCTACATTTTTTAATAGACCTTCCATATTTTCTGAAGTTGCATCCATTACGAAAGCATGTATTTGTACTTCCGAATTAATTTGTTCTAGCCGATTTTTTGCAGCAATTGCTTTCGGCATTTTCTCTCTCGCATTTTGTTCAGAGTACAATTGTTGCCTTTGTAAATTACTCCATTCAACGTAGTCACGATCAATAATCGTCAACTTGCCAACACCTGCACGTACGAAACTTTCGGCACTTGCACTTCCTAATGCGCCTGCCCCTACAATTAACACATGTTTATTTCGAATTTTTTCTTGTCCTTTACTCCCAATTGGTTTGAACAACTGTTGTCGTGAATACCGATCAGCCATTACATACCCTTCCTCTCAAGAACTCTATTTCATATTAGAATGTTGTTTCTGATAACAAGCAAAGTAAGCAAAACCAACAAACCCAGCTCCTCCAATTACATTTCCGATAAAAACAGGAACAAAATTTTTAGCCAGATCCATCCACGTTAGATGACCAGCAAAAATAACAGCGGAAATGACAAACATATTTGCTACTACTTGCTGAAATCCAATCACTACAAATGCCATAATTGGAATCCAAATTCCGATGATTTTTCCGACAAAATCACTCGTCCCGTAAGCGAGCCAAAGAGCAAGACAAACGAGCCAATTACAACCAATTGCTAAAATCAAAGTTCTCACAAATGATTCATGTAACTTCCCTTCCGCTATCGCTACCGTTTTATTTAAATACTCTCCCTCTGTTAATCCGCCAAGATGTCCAAAGCAATACGCAACGAAAATTGCCCCAATAAAATTCATAAGAGTAATCCAAACCCAGTTATTCAGTACACTTATCAATGTAATTTTCTTTGCATAAAGCGCCATAGACAGTGACATCATATTTCCCGTAATTAATTCTCCTCCTGCTAATACTACGAGCATGAGTCCAACAGGAAATACTGCTCCTCCTAAAACATTCACTAGACTTCCCCAGCGCTCAGGTAAATTCCCTAAAACTCGAATGTTAAGTAAAAAACCTATCGCAATAAACGCTCCTCCTAAAAAACCGAGAATAAGCATCGCTGGCAATGTCTGTCTTACTTTTTGAACACCGGCCTCAATGACAAGCTCAGCAATTTGTTCCGGCTTATGAAATGCCATTACCCATTCCTCCATTTTCTCCAAATAAAAAAGCAGCTTCAAAAAACCTCCTCAAAATAAAGGTTTTTGAATGCTGCTTAATTTCTCTGCACATCTTTTACAGAGATATCAATCATCACTTTTACTATAAAATAGAAAATCCACAACTCTTGTAAATTTTCCATTTTTCACTATGAAGCTAGCTTTATATATTAACCACCGATATGTGACATTTCAATTTTAGGTATTGTTTTCTTATTTGTATGATTTAATCGTTCATCTGAATAACGATCTTCCCTATTATTCCATATATCGCGTACTACATCTGTAATGTCCTCATCTGTATGTTCAGAACGAAGCAATTCTCTTAAATCATTTCCTTTAGAAGCAAATAAGCAAGTATATAATTTTCCTTCTGCAGAAATACGAGCTCTCGTACATGATGAGCAAAAAGAATCTGTTACTGATGAAATAATACCTATTTCCTCATCGCTTCCTATATAACGATACCTAGTAGCCACTTCACCAGAATAATTTGCTTCTATCCGTTCTAACGGCATAACTTGATGAATCGTATCTACTATTTCTTGTTTAGAGACGACCTCTTTTAAATCCCAACCATTATAATTTCCAACATCCATATACTCAATAAAACGAAGAATATGCTTATTTTCCTTAAAATATTGCGCCATCTGCAAAATGTCCTGTTCGTTTTTTCCCTTTTGAACGACCATGTTTATTTTAATTTTCATTCCAACTTCAGCTGCAGCCTGTATTCCTTCCAGAACCCTTTGCACTTTGCTCCTATTACCATTTAAATAGAAAAACCGCTCTTCTTCTAAGGAATCTAAGCTAACTGTTACACGTGATAGTCCCGCCTTATATAAATCAGGAGCAAACTTTTTAAGTAACGATCCATTGGTTGTTAAACCGATATCTTCTACACCATCAATTTTATTAAGGCGCTCAATAAGCTTTGGAAGCCCTCTTCGAAGTAACGGTTCTCCGCCCGTAATCCGTAATTTTCTCACACCTAAAGAAACGAAAATACGTGTTATCCTTTCAATTTCATCAAAAGATAAAATTTTATCATTAGACAAAAACGAGTAATCAGGACCAAATATTTCTTCTGGCATACAATATCGACAGCGAAAATTACAGCGATCAGTAACTGAAATACGTAAATCCTTTAACGGACGTTGCAACTTGTCTAATGTAACTGATTTCATCTTCATTGCCTCACTTTTATTTTATATTTAAAACACGTTCTGGATGGGTATATACATTTAAGGAGTGATTACGAATAAATCCTATTGTCGTAATACCTAAATCTTCCGCTAGTTGCAAAGCTAACTCAGTTGGAGCTGATTTTGATAGTATAATTTCACAACCGATTTTTGCAACTTTCAATAATATTTCCGAAGAAATACGACCACTAAAAACAATGATTTTATCTTTTATAGAAATATCGTTTCTTAAACAATAACCGTAAATTTTGTCTAATGCATTATGCCTACCAATATCCATTCGACTTAAAATAATACCATTCACATCACATAAAGCTGCATTATGAACCCCACCAGTATGATGAAACGTATCCGCAGATTGCTGCATTTCTTTCATTAACCGAAAACAATCCTCTGCAGCAACCTGTACATGGACACCCTTCATTTTTTTTGCACTTAGTGCATCATTTGCAAAAACAAACCCTTGCCTACTCATACCACAACAAGACGTAATATAGCGTTTATTTTGCATTTGTTCATAATACGGATTTACTTTTGTCGTTGTTACATGCACAAATCCTTCTTTCTCCTGCACCCATACACTATCAATATCTTCATACTTCCGAATGATTCCTTCAGACGCTAAGAAGCCTATTACCATATCTTCTATATATTCTGGAGTACTAACCATTGTAACAAACTCCTGTCCGTTCATTTTAATGGTGACAGGAAACTCTGTTACAATGCTGTCCTCTATATGTTTAAATGCTCCTTGTTCATAACGAAAGATTTCTCTTTCTACCTGTATCGGTTTCACGATCAGTATCCTTCTCTCACGTTATATTTTTATCAAAAACAAATACAGAAACTGCAATATCTTCTTCTACTTTCATATCTGAAAACAAATTCACTAATTTCGCTCCAACAAGTTCCTCCAAATGTTCACGTGAATTCACAGCATACACTTCTTGAATCATTTTCGTTCTAGCCATATGAACCATTTCCGCACCGTCCATCGTACTTGAAATAAATTTTTCAGTAGGTGTTAAGTTTCCATAAAGAGTCGCTATAGCCATATTTTCCGCAAAAACAGTATGAATTCGTTCTGGTCCTTTTCCGAAAAGTTCCTTTCGAAGTTTTCGTATCATATCATTAAATTCATGTACTTTTTTTGACATACAATTATACCTCCCAAAAGCCTCATTTTACTTTATTATATATTTTACCAAAATGAGCCTTCCGCCCAAACTATTTCGTACAAATATTTGGGCAGAAAGGTTCACTTCATGAAGTTTATTCGTCTTTTAACCCTTTCCCCATACCTTTTAAGAAATGAAGCCCAAACCCGATAGCACGGTTAATATCTGGGTCTTTCAATACTTTCATAAGATCGAATACCCCTACTTTTTTATTACTTTCTAGATGTTCATTACCTTCTTCTAGCCCGACTAATAAACTACCTATAAGCTTTTTCGTAAGTTCTGGGTCAAGTTCAGTTAACGCCCCTGCAGCACCCATCATATTATTAATTAAATTTGTAACAGGCTCACGAGTTACTTGACCTAGAACGATCTTTGCAATTGGTTCTTTCGCTTTCAGCATAGAATTTGCAGCTTCTAGCATTCCAATGTCATTTAATTCCCCTACTATATTAAACATCTGATTTAGAGCTTCTTCATTATTAGTTAAAAGCTCCTTTAAATCATCTAATTTTTGCTGTTTTATTTCTTCCTCAGTTAATTCTTGTTTTTGAATCATTTTTATAGGTGCAGCCATAGTTTTCTCCTCCTACTTATCCGTTAAATGCACATACCCTGGACGTGCCCACTTACGATGTACCTCAATTCCAGCTTGAGGGTGACGTTTTTTATTACGTGGGTTCGCTTTTGGCATCGGATTTTCGCCCTCAACTTCTAATACTTCCATACGTACTTTCGTTTGTTTATACGCAGGTGTATTTGTACGTACATCCACAGCAGGACCTGTTAAGAAATTAATTGCCGTTTCGTTATCTGTAGAGTTCATCGGTAAATATAACTCATTCGCTTTTACACGATCTGTAACGAGTGCACGTAATTTTAATGCTCCAAAAGGAGAGACAAGACGAACCAACGAACCTGTTTTTACGTCACGTTCTTTTGCAAGGTCTGGAGAGATTTCAATGAAAACACCAGGTACTTTCGTTTGAATACCTGTTGATTTATTTGTCATATTCCCTTCATGGAAATGCTCAAGCATACGACCGTTGTTAATGTGAAGGTCAAACTCAGCTGGAAATTCAGCTGGACGTACCCAGTCAGCAATCGCAAAACGAGCTTTTTTATCTGGGAAGTTAAATCCGTCTTGGAACAGAAGTGGTGTATTCGTTCCATCAAAACTTCCCCAATGGAAACTGTTCCATCCTTCAAGCACTTCATAGTTCGCTTGCGAGAACAATGGTGATAAACTTGCCATCTCAGCAAAGATTTCACTTGGGTGGCTATAATTCCAGTTTGCACCTAGTTTATTCGCAACTTCCTGGACGATCCACCAGTCTGGTTTCGCATCTCCTAGCGTAGGAAGAACTTGATATAATCTTTGGACACGGCGCTCTGTATTTGTGAAAGTACCTTCTTTCTCAAGAGATGGCGCTGCTGGTAATACAACATCTGCATATTGAGCAGTTTTAGAAAGGAAAACATCTTGCACAACGAAGAAATCAAGGCTCGATAACACTTCATGTACATGATTTGCATTAGAATCTACAAGAGCCATATCTTCTCCGACAAGATACATTGCTTTCATTTTTCCTTCGTCAATTGCGTGAAGCATTTCAATATTATTAAGACCTGGTTCACTATCAATTTTCACTCCGTAAGCAGTTTCAAATTTCGCACGTTCCATTTCGTTAGTAACGTGCTGATATCCTGGAAGCCATCCTGGTAAAGTACCCATATCACAAGCACCTTGTACGTTATTGTGACCTCGAAGTGGGTATGCACCTGCTCCTGGACGACGATAGTTCCCTGTTGCAAGAAGTAAGTTTGAAATTGCAGCGGAAGTATCAGAACCACCTGTATTTTGCGTTACCCCCATACCCCAAAGGATACATGTACCATCTGCATCACGAATCATTTCAGCTATTTGAATAAGTGTTTCTTTTGAAATACCTGTTACTTCTTCTGCATATTCAAGTGTATATTCTTCTAGGCTTTCTTTGAAATCTTCAAAGAAGTTTACATTCTCATTAATAAATTCCTGATCATGCCAACCTTGATCGATCATATATTTCGTAACAGCCATTAACCAAACTTGATCTGTTCCTTGTTTTGGACTAATAAAGACATCTGATCGCTCTGCCATTTCGGTTTTACGAAGATCAGCTACAATTAACTTTTGTCCGTGTAATTTATGTGCACGTTTAATACGTGTAGCTAGAACAGGATGCCCTTCTGTCGGATTACATCCTACAATAATAACAAGACCAGATTGCGCAATATCTTTAATCGTTCCGGCATCACCGCCCATACCAATTGTACGGAACAAACCATCCGTTGCTGGTGATTGGCAATAACGTGAGCAGTTATCAATATTATTCGTTCCAAATACTTGTCGAGCTAATTTTTGAATTACATAATTGTCTTCATTTGTAATTTTAGAGGAAGAAATAAATCCGATAGAACCTTTACCGTACTCTTCTTTAATAGCACCTAATTTATTTGCAACTACATTCAGTGCTTCTTCCCATGTAGATTCAACAAACGTTCCATTTTTACGAATTAAAGGTTTTGTTATTCGTTCTTTAGAATTTACGAAATCCCAACCAAATTTCCCTTTTACACAAGTGGAAATTGCGTTAACTGGTGCATCTGAAGATGGCTGTACTTTAAGGATTTTACGCCCCTTCGTCCACACTTCAAACGAACAACCTACACCACAAAATGTACATACTGTTTTCGTTTTCTTCGTACGAGTATCACGCATGGCCGCTTCCACTTCTGATACTGCAAAAATACCGCTATATCCAGGCTCAACTTCTTTAATTAAATCTACCATCGGTTCAAGAATATCTGGTTTCAATCCCGTCATAAATCCAGCTTCACCGAGCATCGTTTTCTCCATTAAAGCGTTACAAGGACAAATCGTTACACATTGACCACAGCTAACGCATGAAGAATCATTAATATTTACTCCTTCATCCCAAATAACTCGTGGGCGTTCCGCTTCCCAGTCTATCGATAACGTTTCATTTACTTGTAAGTTTTGACACACCTCAACGCATTGACCGCATGCAATACATTGATTAGGATCATAGCGATAAAACGGATGCGTCATATCAACTTCACTTACATCTACTTTCGGTTCATACGGATATTTTTGATGTTCAATTTCCATTAATTCTGCTGTATTATGCAGTTTACAGTTCCCATTGTTGTTGTCACATACTGTACAGTATAATAAATGATTTTCTAGTAACCGATCCATCGCCTCTGTTTGTGCTTCTTTTGCGCGAACAGAAGCACGTTCAATGCTCATACCTTCCGTTGCTATCGTCGAACAAGAACGCATTAACTTTCCGTCAACTTCTACAATACAAGTGTCACATGTTTGAATAGGATCTACTTCTGGCACATAACAAATTTGCGGATGTTCAATCCCGTTCTCATTAATAACACCCAATATCGTTGAACCGGGCTCCGCTGTATACTTTTTTCCGTCAATTGTAATATGAACCATGTTGTTATTCATGGTCTTTCCCCCTTTTTGAGAATAAAAAAACTCCACCACGAAAATATACGCACCATATTTCGGCACGTTATTATCATGGTGGAGTAGTTTATTAGCACATCTTGCTAAAATACCAATCCATTTATTCATAAATAAAACGATAGAGTCATAACAGGTCATATCACGATTCCATCTTTAACACTATAATTATAGCGTTAAAGTAAAAAATATACAATATAAAATTTAAACTACGCATATGTCAGCTTGTAACTATCCATAATAACCCATATAAAACATAACAAGGAGTAAGCGAACAAATGGGGTCTTTTAATAAATGGATGCGTGGTGAAAAATCTTTTTCTACCCAAGAGCAAGCTGATTACGCATTAAATAAATCTATCTCTTCTTCCCTTTCCCTTAATTTAAAGCACTTGTCCAAACTGTTTAGCGGTATTCCAGAATTAATAACACGCACTTTTCCATTAAAAAACGGACAGGAAGCTGCACTTATATATATGGAAGGACTTGTAGACAAAACTGTTATTAACGTAAACATTCTTCGTCCTCTCTTATTTAAAGAGTGGAATGAAGACGATTTTTGGGAAGCTTCTGTTTCTATCGGAAATATAAAAAAAGTTCAACAGTGGACAGAAATTGAACAATCTCTTTTACACGGCAAAAGTATTTTATTTATAAACGGGCAACTATCCGCTTTAGAGCTTGATACGCAAGCGGCACCAAAAAGGAGTATTGAAGAACCTACAACAGAGAGCTCCATAAAAAGCTCACACGAAGGATTTAATGAAGTAGCGAGCGATAGCCTTGCACTTATTCGTCGATATATTCCAAATCGCGAATTGAAAGTGAAGGAATTCACTGTTGGTGAACGAGCTACTTCAAAGGTTTTTTTGCTTTATCTAGCAGATGTTGCGAACGAAAATGTCGTAAAAGAAATGGCATCCCGTATCGAGTCAGTAAAAGTTGATGCGATTCTTACTACTGGTGAATTAGAGGGGTTTGTTGAAGATAATTCCTTTACTCTCTTTCCGCAATTATCAATAACTGAACGTCCTGACACAACAGCACATCATATTCTAGATGGGCGAATTGCCGTTATTGTAGATCGCTCACCAGGCGTATTAATAGGACCTATGACCTTTTCATCCTTTTTCCAGACGATAGATGATTACAGCTTCAGACCTATGATTCCATCTTTTATACGACTCCTTCGTTTCACTGGACTATTTATTGCAATATTTGCTCCTGCTCTTTATATTGCTATGATTTCCTTCCATTATGAAGTGATTCCGCTCAAATTGTTGTTAACGATTGGAGGATCTCGAGCCAAAATTCCTTTCCCCCCCATATTAGAAGCTTTATTAATGGAATTAGTTCTCGAAATGCTCCGAGAAGCAGCGATTCGGCTCCCTGGACCTGTTGGACAAACAATCGGCGTCGTAGGAGGAATTGTAATTGGACAAGCTGCGGTTCAAGCTGGGATTGTTAGTAACGTTATGGTTATCGTCGTATCAATTACTGCGGTTGCCTCTTTCATTATTCCCAACTTAGAAATGTCAGCAGGAATTCGGCTTCTTCGATTCCCAATGATGATAGCCGCCTCTTTATTTGGCGTCATTGGAATTATGGTTGGAATGGCAATTATTATCATCCATATTCTTTCTATGGAATCACTTGGTGTGCCATATGGTAGTCCTTTTTCTCCGTCATATGCTTCGGATTTAAAAGATACCCTTGTACGTTTCCCATGGAAAATTATGAAGAAACGGCCACTATCTCTACAATTAAAACAAGATAACCGGCAAAGAGATGTTGAGGAAAAGGAGGAGAATAAGTGACAAAACGTGCAAAGAGGGAGATCACTTTATTTCAATACATTTTAACTATTAGTGGTGTTCAAGTCGGGTTCGGCGTACTTACACTTCCGCGTGAAGTTGCACAAGGAGCGAATACAGATGGCTGGATGTCTATTATTATCGGATGTGTCATTACCACTTTAGTCAGTCTATGTATTGTAAAAATCATGGAAAAACATCCAGGATATACTTTACTTGATGTGCTGATACGTTATCTTGGAAAATGGCTAGGAAGAGTAGTAATGATTTTTTGGATTTTATATGCTGTACTCGCAGCTGTTTCCTTAATTTTTTCCCTCTTATACGTTATTCATATTTGGATTTTACCTAGATCTCCTATGTCTTTAATTATGATTTTGTTATCCATTCCAATGCTTATGCTTGCATGTAAAGGGGCACTTATTATTAGTCGCTTTGCTGTTTTTACTGTCATCTTTACACTTTGGATGCCATTATTATTATTTATTCCTCTTAAAGATGGGCATTTTATATATCTTCTTCCTCTCATCAAGGAAGGATGGCTACCAATTCTAAACACCGTGAAATCAACTATCATTGCGTTTCTCGGATTCGAGTTTGCATTTGTCCTTTATCCTTATTTAACTAACAAAGCATCTGCAAAAAAAGGAATTATTATTGCGAATTTGATTACGTTATTTATTTATCTTCAAATCACGTTCGTTTCTTTTATTTATTTTAGTCCAGATGGTATAACAAAGTTTTTATGGCCGACTCTTTCTCTTGTTACACCGTTTCACTTCTCATTTCTTGAGCGATTTGAAATTATCTTTTTATCATTTTATCTCTTTATTATTTTTGATTCCTGTATTCCTTATATTTTCACTGCTTCAGATGGAATTAATCAATTACTTAACAAAAAAGGGAGTTCATTACCTATTTATTTTTTATTATTCGGGTGTATTTTCATCTTATTCTTTTATATCCCTTCTTCTTATCAGATAAGTGCGTTGCGGGAATTTTGGGGAACTGCTAGTTATTTTATCGTTTTTCTATTCCCGATTGTATTTCTCTTATACATGACACTTTATCAGCATTGGAAAAGGAGAAAAGTTTAAATGAGACGCTTTATTCGTTTTATTATATTTTGTTTTCTCATAATTTTTTTAGCAGGTTGTGAAGATCGGCTTGATTTAGAAAAACAATCCATCTCATTAATTTACGGTTTTGACGCAAAAGCAAAAGGAAAATTAATTGTGTATCACGTAAATCCTATTTTTAATGAAGATGTAGAGAAAAAGTACGAAATTCATGAAGCGAAAGTACATACACCCCGAGAAGCAAAAGATACGTTTAACAGTTCAAGCAGCGGTTTAGTGTCCACAGAAAAGTTACAGCTCATATTGTTTAGCACGAATTTTTTAAAACAAGAAGGAGCTATGCCTTATCTGGATGTTTGGTATCGCGATCCTAAAAATACAGGAAATATGCGCATGGTTGCAGTAGATGGCCCCGTTTCTTCTGTTATATATAATAATTTCAAAGATAAGCCTGCTCTTCCTGAATATTTAACAGATTTAATTAATACGAACAAACTATACAATCGGACCGTGTTTACGACATTCCATGAATTTCATAGACAAACTTTTAATAAAGGGGTAACTCCTGCTATTTCAGAAATAAAAAAAGGGAAGAAAGATGTTATTGTTACTGGTTCGGCACTATTAACCTCTCGTGGAGCTTATAAGATGTCTTTAAATCGCTATGAAAGTGCCCTTCTTCTTATGGTGCAAAAGAAAGCTAATATACCCGTTTCACTTACAATGAAAATCCCCTCTAATTTAGTTGAAAGTAATAGCCATCTAAAAGATACAAAGGGCAACGATTTTATAACAATAAACGTCCTTAGTATGAATCATGATATCGGTACAGACTATAGCGATAACCGATTCAAATTTAATATTAAAATGGATTTAAAAATTGCCGTATCTGAACTTACATTCAACATGGATATAGATAGTGATAGAAAAAAATTAACTTCTCTTATTACAAAACAACTAAACAAAGATTTAAACGAATTAATCCACAAAATTCAGAAACAGCAACTCGATCCATTCGGATTTGGTGATTATGCGAGAGCATTTCGTTATAAAGAATGGAAACAAGTTGAAGATGATTGGCCAAGTGCCTTTTCAAAAGCTAACGTGAAAGTAACTCCTACTATTAAAATTTTAGAAAACGGGATTATTAAATAGTAAAAAACACGCTACTTGCTCTTATACATTTAAAGAGTAAATAGCGTGTTATCATTATTATTTTGAAACTTCTTATACAGTTACACTTCTGTCTCTTGTTCTTCGTTTTCCACTTCTTCCAATCTTTGCTGCTCTGCAAGTTCAGCTGAAATCATTCCATAATAAATTTCTGGATACAATCCAAATATTTGATATACACTTCCTAAAAACGGCATCGGAATCCCTCTTTTCTAAAGTTGTATTGCCACTTTTAAGGATTCCCTATTCTTTCATTATACATTCGTTTTTGACGTTTCCTCTTCATCATGAACGCTTAATAAATTTTGCCACTTTTTATAAGGAGCACTATTTGGATCTACATATCCTTTCGCATACGAACGATCCCACAATTGTTTAATAAACATTTCTTTCTCTTTCTTTGCCACCATATCGGCACCTGTACCGTAATAGTTCTGGAAATACAACTCGATTTCATCGAGGAATAGTCTTAATAATTCATCTGATGTTTCTTCTAATGTCGGATCATACTTCGCTTCACGGTCATACATTAAAATCATATCTAAAAGATTGTGGACATGTTCTTTTCTAAGCCATCTTACATCTTGGGCTCCTAATACGAACGGATGTGTATATAAATGTCCACCTTGTATCATCGCCTTTTCTTGCTCTTCTTCAAATCGTGACAAGATGTTTTCATAAATAAACGGATTATGAAGCAATGCTCTGTGTAATTTATAACTTTCGCTTGAAATATTTTTCCCCATCGACTGAATTAAAAAGCTACGTCCTACACCGTTATATTGATACACAAATTGTCCATCAACAGCAACTAAACTAATCCAGCGATACATATATGCGTATAGTAATGCACGATTACATTTATCATAATCTAATTTTGTTTGAGTCGCGTTTAAATCTGGCATAAAGGCTGGTAAGTGCCAATACTTATCTAAATGCGGCGTTAAACTAGATTTTTTACTATTTAATTTATTTACACGGCGATAATACGATTGGAAATAGTCACCTTTATCATTCATAAATCCGTTTGAAATATGTCCTGATGATAATTTAGGAAAATCTTGCAGCGATAAGCCGTAATGCGCTCGATAACAGATTACTTCAAATGGCGAAAAGGCTTCATGTACTGTATCTTTTTCTTTAAACATTTCTTGAATTAATTCCTCTTGCAGCTCTTTCTTTAAAGAAGGATGTATACCCCAATATTGTAATTCCCTATGATGAGCAACTTTCGGAACGAATGGACTCGCTAAATGGAACAGGTCTTCAATTTTTTCACGAACGTATTCATCGCGATCACGTTTCTTATAATCTGCTTCTTTTCGCAACGCTTCAATGATATTCAGTTCTAATTTATCACGATAGCGTACTTGCAGTTCGTCATAACAATAGCTCAGTATATGTTCTCGGTAGAAATCCTCTACCTTTTTCGACTGAATCTCTTCTGTTTTCGCATCACGACAATATTCCCCGTACAAACTCATATAAATTTCCGCTGATATATCTTTCGGTAGTACACCTAAATTTAAATGTTGCTGCATATCTTGCCATATCTTTTCTTGCAGCTGTTCCTCAGCTAATACATATACATTCGTCGGGTTTGTTTTCCCTTCAAATTCCTTACTGCGCTTTTGGATTTCAAACAGTAAATTTTCACGTGTTTCATGTAAATTATCAAAAAATCTTTCCCAATATTGAATCATTTTATTAACTGCTTGATATAGCGATTGATATACAAGTTCTAATAGCATTTCTTTTCGATATTCATTTAATTTGTGTACATATTGCGTTATGATGTCTTCAAATTCTCTTTTGAATAAACGTTGCTGATTATTAATCATTTTTCCAAACCAGCCTTGTTGTTGAGCAATTTCTACTCGGCGTACAGCCGTTACCGTTCCATCGATATTACCCACATTAAATTTTTTATCGTAGTTTTGAATTACATTTCGCTTTTGTTCATTATTTTCATGTAATCGATTCATTTTTTCTACTAACTGTTTTCGAATTTCATATAACATAAAACGTGCTGCTACTGGGTGAACTGGATCTGTTTTCTTTAAAAACCATGTATTTAATTGATAGGACTGCCCTTCAGAACCACTTGGTGAAAAGCGGTCTGATTCAATCATGTCATATAAAAGTGTCGTTACATGTTCATGTACACGGCTCGGAATCGCATATGCATATAAGCGAACCGCATGATCCACTCTTGCCACTTCGCCTTTCATTTGTTCCATCATTTTCAGTTTCGCAGCTGAAATTTTACAATCATGTTGCAAACGATTTAATTCCTCATCTTTTTGCACCGTTCGTTGTACATAACTTTCTACAGCTTCTAAAAACAGTTTTGATTTCGCAACTCCGAGCTTACCACCCTCTGCTCCTTCACGTGTTTCATTGTACATTTGTCTATAGAAAATATGAGCTTGCTCTGGACGGGTAGCAAGATGTTCCAAGTCCTTTAAATAACTTTTACCTCTCTCCGGCTTTTCACGCTGCATCCCACGTTTTACATCTTGGTCATATCTTTGCTTCTTCTCTTGAAACAGTTGATCTAAATGAAGCCACGATTCATCTAAACCTTGCACAGCCCATTTTAAAGCACAATATTTTAACACATGCTTATACGGATAAATGAGTTTTGCCGTTCCTGCCCCGCAATATCGTCCTTTTCCGCTTGATTCTGCTAATTGCTGAATTTGATTGTCTTCTTGTGCAAAATGACTTGTGGACATCGGGCTAAATAACTGTAAATAAATTGTATTTGCCATCTGTTCCATATAATCTGATAAATTGTGTAAATGGTGTCCATGTAGGTTTTCATAATCGTATAAGAAACAATAATTGTACGGTAAATGATGTTGTTTAATTGTATGATTCGTTCTTCCGTCTTCATCTACTTGATCAGGGCGATACTCTAATTCAATTGTTACACCGCCGCGTTTTGATAATTCTCCAGTAGAACCGAGCGTAATAGCATGTAATTCTTTTAACGATGCATAGCCGTTCGCTTGCACCGTTTCAAACTCTTTCCCACTAACTGTTCTCGTCTTTACTAAAACATCCGGCATTAAAAACGCACCGCGTATTAAAATGTTATGATGCTGCAATTTCTTCCGAAGCATTTCACGTAAATATAATGCAATTTGCAGAAACATCCCCGAACCTGTTCCGCCTGCTAGTGATGTTACTATAATGACACGCACACCATATTCTGTTTGATCACTTGTAACCGGAAAAATTTTCTCAATTTCTTGCCAAAAGGACGTTAATTTATCTTCTTTCATCGCAGCACGTAACGCTAAACGTGAAATGACGCGTAACTGTCCTGCTCCTTCTGTTAATGGTTTATCAAGTATAGTCGGATCCATCGGAAACCACTCTGGGATTGTTGGATCTCCTGCAATATACTCCCTGGGCGTTTTACTAGAACTCGTTTGTGTCTTAAACTTTCGAATATGATCAAATTTACTCAATGTATTCACATCTGTATCAAATACGTGCATTGCTACCTTTTTCCGGCGCTCTTCAGGTAATTTTTCATATATTTGATGCGTCACAGTACTACCGATTCCACCTAAACCAATTAATATTGTTGGAACTTGTAATGTCATGTGAACCACCTTCCTATTCTTGCTTGTTTGAAAAAAGGGAAAGAGAATCAATACTCCATCCCCTTCTTTTCCCTATCTACTATTCACATTCGTACTTGTAAATCTCTTTACCATATCCTCTATCAATTAGTAAAAGTTCATTTGGATATAGTGTCTTATGTTCCATTCCTACTTCATCCTTTGTTATAAACATCCCATCAATAATCATTCCAACTACTTGTGATTCTTTCGCTACAAAGACAGATTTCGAACCTTTCTTCGCTATAAACGTAACGGATTGCACTGTTTTTCTTTCTGCTCTAAATGGGATACCAAAATAATGGTTCCACCATTTATTTCGAAGTAATTCTGGTTCAGATTGATATAGCCAATCTTTCGCTACCTCTTGATCCCATTCATAATACAGTAGTGCTTTCCGGTGAAATCTTGGCCGAACAATCCATCCTAAAACAATGATTCCTACTACTAGTAGTAATAAAGTGATAGGAATGACAAACTTAAAAATAAGCGCATATTTTTCATAAAACGGAGCATCTTGAATATGGAATGTTATGTTTTTCTTTACTTCTTGTAACTTTGAATCCTGCATTACGATGGTAGCTTCTACGGTGCCGGTATCTGTAAAATTAAATGTGTCGGAGTAATAGGGACGAGGATAAACATAGATTTGATTTCCATGTTGCTTTATTTCATAGTTGATTGATTGTTTAGATGTGACACCAGTAGATTTTAATAGTTTCTTTACAGCCTCTTCTGTCATCGGCTTACCATCTAACTGTGGTTGTATAATAAACGGTTTACTATTCTCTAAATTTGTTACTTTTTCTTCATAATCTTTCGTAATCGTTTGTAGTGATAATTTTGGTTTTTCCGTTACTTCGATTTTAAATTCTTTCGTCTGTCTGTAAAATCCCTTTATGTTCATATGAACTTTCCCACGCACTAGCCCTTTAGCAATCTTCATTTCGTAGTAAAATACATGTTTTTTATCGTCCCACTTCATCGGGTACTGTTTTCCTTCTATTTCTAATTCTGCCTGAAAGTAAGAAGACTGAACTGGCAACTCCGTAGGCTTTGCTTCAATAACAGCAGTAACACCTTCATACATTTTCTCTACATTTTTTTGACTACTATCATCTTTGGCATAAGTAGAAACCGTATAATTAAGCGCTGGTTCAACTAGTACTTGTAGTCCTTCTTTCTCAATGTCCTGGTCCACTTCTATCGTATAAGTTCCTGGTTTAATAACTTCCTCATTTTCCGTACTTATATGAACTATATTTCCGAACAATTTTGCTTCTCCTGGTGCATGTATGGAAAAAGAAGATTGTAATTGTAATGGTTTAGAAATTTGTGTGACCTGATAATCGGGCAGAGAAGGCGATTGTCGTACAAGCGTCATACGCTTTAACGGAAACGGTGTTGTAATCTCTACTCTTTTCCCCACTACTTTCGTTTTTACAATCGATTCAACAGAGGAGAATGGATCACGATTTGCAACTAATGCTGCCACTTGATTTACACTTTTTACAATGCCATCTTCTCCGTTTGACGGCATCGTAACACCATTTATCTCTTTCTTCCATATTTCCTTGAACGTATTTAGTTGTTCTTTTTCTTGTTGTCCTAAATCTTCTTCCATCGTAATTAAGACTGGATGTAACGATATCTTTTTTGCATCCATTTCTTTCTTAAACTGGGCTAATTTCTGCAAAATTTGTTCTTTTCCGCCAACCTTATCTTTCTCTAAATCATTAAATGCCCCGTCAGTTAATACAATAAGCCAAAATTCACGTTTTCCATCTATATCTGCTTCCTTTTTTATAGATTGCATCGCCGTTTCTACCGCGCTAAATGGAGTATTTAAATACGTTTTCCATGCTCCAATTCCCTCAATTTCTGTTTGCCTTTTATCCTTCGTTAACGAAATGTTTAATGGCTCATTCGGCTTACTCATTGGAACATAAGAAAATTTATCTTTTTCATCCAATAGCGCAACTAAACTTTGCAAAGCATAATTGGCATATTTCCAGCGATCGTTATTTCTCATGCTGCCCGAATCGTCATATACAAGTGAAACGACCCTTTCCTTTGCCTCCTCTCCTTTTGCAAAAGCTGATAAAGGTAAACATATAAATAGAAACAACATGAACGTGGCACAAATTCGGATTTTCATGATGAGGCTTCGCCACCTTTGTAGACAAATTCCTATGTTTAAATTTATGAGAGGAAACAAGATATATGACTTGTATTTTAGGACCACGAACCCAGCATAATTTTATTATGTAAACAGTTATAAGAACTGAATATTATTCCTTCTAGCGTTTTCTATCCGATACTATAAGTAAAAAAGCCTGTTTAAGCTCCACACTTAAAACAGACTTTTCCTACTTTTTATTTTAAAAACACATAACAAAAAGTTTGATTTTTGACTTAACACATCACTTCTATTGTAAATCCACCAGGTGCTTCAACATAAAACGTATACGCATGGACATGCTTAGGAGGCTCGACCAAAAATCCATCTTCCTTCAATCTTTGATTTATCTTATCTACTTGTTCTTCACTTTCTTGTGGAAATCCTACGTGAAATGTTTTTGGATACTGAACTTCTATTCCTTTCATTAAAGTTAGTATAAATCCATCATTATCACGCATAACTGCAAAGGCATTCCCTCTTGTTCCACTACAAATTAGACCAAAATACTTCTCTAAAAACTCTCTAGCTGCTGTTACATCTGTAACTGTTAAATTAAGATGTTTAATTCCCAATCCTTCACCTTCTTTCTCAATTTTCTAACATTTTATCATACAAATAAAAAACACGCCTTCCACAGCGTGTTTCATTGCTTTACATACACTTCAACAATCGGATTCTCTTTATGATCCGCATGTAAGCGTATATTCTCTTCACCTGTATTATAAATACTAGCTAATAACATTATCGTTAACACATTAGGTGTCTTCGCATCACTTCCGTATTTTCTCTCAAGCGCTTCCTTATATTCAAAATCTAAATCCCCCTGCACATATGTATACACTTCAAAACCATCTTCTAAATTGCAAACTACTGTATCAATAATATCTGCCCCTACTTGCTTCTTCATTTCCTCTCGTAACGCTTCAATAAAATCTTCCCACGGTACTTCGTATGTCTGAAACTGATCTGTAGATTTCATGCCTTTTCCTCCTTATATATCCTCTTCTTATATTTCCCCTTTCCTATAACAATTATGATAGATAGGGCATTCGTACAAGCCGCACTTGTCCCCCTTACATATCGTATTACTGTAATGCGGAAGGAGAAAAGAATATGCATAGACAAAAATGTTATGATACATGCCAACGTTATTTCGGAAAAGTTGTTCGGATTGAAGACCGTGATGGCCGTATACATTTAGGTAAAATAATCGATGTGACACAAAACTCTGTATGGATCGAACCGGTGCAACAGCGCTCATCTTTTGATTCAGGGTTCGGATACTACGACGCTTATGCAAACGGTGGTTGTGACCTTTGTGGAGGCCTTAGCAGGTGTGATAGTTGTGGATTCGGATGCGGTGGTGGATTCAGCAGCTGCGGATGTGGTGGTCGTGGTTGTAGTAGTTGTGGTTGCGGCGGCTGGGGAGGCGGCGGTTGTGGCTGGGGTGTTGAACTCGGATTTGGTTTCATCTTCGGAATTACATTAGCTGCATTATTTTTCATTTAACATAGTAAAGAGTTGGCTACCTTTAGCCAACTCTTTTTCTTTATTTTTCACATATAAAAATACGATGCCCTAAAATGTGTTGGTACATAAGCCGTACATTTTCATGCTGTATCCACGCCTCATATAACTCATTCGGAATATGTGAGGATACATTCCATTCTGGCTCTTCTACATAGCCAGAGATTGTTTCTGCAATCGTGCCACCACCAGCAATTGTAATTCTTTTAAAATTTGCTTTCTGAAATAATTGTACCCACTCCTTCTCAGTTAATAGTTCTTTCATGCCATATAATTGGGCGATTTTTTCTTCCTCACCCTTATCAATGTGCCTATCAATAATCATTTCAATGACAACAAGCTTACCGTCCTGCTGTAATACACGATAACACTCCGAGATAACCCTTTCTTTGTCTGTAAAAGCGATGATTGATTCTCCAAGTACGAACTCAAATGAGTTATTCAAACACGGTAAATGCTCTACACTTCCTTCAATTAATTGTATATCTAACCCTTCAAACAACCATCTATCTTTTGCCTTTTGAATCATAATTTCATTCTTTTCAACAGTTGTTACTTTATAACCAAATTCCCTTGTCATATATGCCGCTGTTTTTCCCGTACCGCAACCTATTTCAAGGACATTCGCTCCATATTTAAAAGGCAGTTGTGCTAACAATTGTTTTGTTAACGTAAAACCACCAGGATGAGCACTTCCTATTCCGTAATAAGCTAGGAAATCGATGTATGTGTTTCGCTTCATGGGATTCTCCCTTTTTTATTTTATATATTCGAGCACGGAAGAAAAGTGCATAGAAAAAGGGGCGTATTGTACGCCCCCCATCTTACTTATCCTCTGTAATATATGCCCATTTATAGCTGTAGTCTCCACCAACTGGATGGTGAACAATACCTTTTACTTTCTGTCTTTGAACGATAGCATCACCACGTTGATATAATGGTGCAATTGCTGCATCTTCCAATAACATTTTCTCCGCTTTCAGTAAGCTATCCCAACGCTCTTTCGTTTTCGTTAATAGCTCACCTTTACCTTTTTGTACAATTTCATCATATTTAGGATTTGAATATCCTGTTTGGTTATGAGGGCCATTTGTAACAAACATATCAATGAATGTCATTGGATCTAAGTAGTCAGGTCCCCAACCAGCGTAAGATAAATCATAATCTAGATCTGATTCTAATTTTAACTTTTGTTTAAATGGTTGGTTTTTCAAATTCACTGTTAAACCTGGTAAGTTTTTCTCAAGTTCTCCTTTTAAGAATTCTCCTACTTTTTTCGCACCATCACCATCATAGTTTAATAGTTCTACTGTAATTGCATCTTTTCCAAGTTCTTTTTTCGCTTTTTCCCAATGCTCTTTTGCTTTTTTCACATCTGTTTTTAAAATATCTCCATTTTCTTTACGGAAGTCTTTTCCATCTGGGCTCTTAGCAAATTCTTTTGGTACTAAGTAATCTGCCGGTGTAGATCCGTCATTTAAAATAACGTTCGTTAAGCCTTTTTTATCATACGCTTTTGCAATCGCTAAACGTAGATCTTTGCTCTTTAACACTGTATCTTGCCCACCACGTTTTTGGTTTAAGCGTAAGAAGTACGTTGACGGTGTTTTTTGTGTAAAGAAGTCGGGGTTTGATTTATATTTGTCAACAAATTCAGATGTAAGTCCTGAACGATCGATTTGTCCACTTTCATATAAGTTAACACGTGTACCACTATCTTTTACTACGTTAAAGTTGATTTCATCTAACTTCACTGTTTTATTATCCCAATATTGTGCATTTTTCTTTAACTTCCAACCTTCTTCATGTTTCCAGTCTGTCAATGTAAACGGTCCGTTGTATAACGTCGTATCTGATTCTAAACCGTACTTTTCACCTTTTTCTTTTACAAATTTCTCGTTTAATGGATAAAATGTTCCAAATGAAGTTAATTCTACAAAGTAAGGAACTGGATTTTCTAATTCTACTTCTAACGTATAGTCATCTACAGCTTTTACTCCTAACGTATCTAGTTCAGCTTTTCCTTCATTAATCGCTTGTGCATTTTTCAAATCAAACATAATGTATGCATATTCTGCTGCTGTATTTTTATCTACCGCACGTTTCCAAGCAAACACGAAATCTTTCGCTGTTACAGGCTCTCCATTTGACCATTTTGCATTTTTATTTAATGTAAATGTATACTTTTTACCATCATCACTCTTTTTATATGATTCAGCAACTCCTGGTGTTGCTTTATTATCTTTATCAAGTCGATATAAACCTTCCATTACGTTGTTTAAAGCTAGAAACGATACTTGGTCTGTCGCTTTAGCAGAGTCCATAGATGGAATCTCTTGAGACTCTGTTAAATTAAGCACTTGCTTCGCCGCTAGCTTTCCGCCTTCTTTTTCACCACTTTTCGGTGTTGTGCTTGCCTTCTCTTTATCTCCTGATCCAGAGCAAGCTGTTAATGCCATACTCATTACTAAAACTGGTGCTACGACCGCTGTCAATTTTTTCATCTTTTTTCTCTTCATTTTTTGTACCCTCCCCAATTATATGTACGATATTAACATTTAGAATTTCTCTACCAACTTTCGTTATCAGAAAATTCTTATTAATTAATATTCTACTATTTTTTAAAATTTTGTAAAGTATTTTTGTAAATTTTCTAAATATTTATTTTTTTATTATAGTAACTTGTTGTTTTAACT
>NZ_WEII01000049.1:0-35587 GCF_009183805.1 Bacillus sp. B2-WWTP-C-10-Post-4
TTTGAATATAATTTGACCAAATATTAGTTCCTTCTGCATTTTCTCCTTTAGAAACCCCAAATTTTGCATACGCTTTAGAAGGTTGATCGACTCCATTAATTCGTGGCATGACTTGATAAATATAAAATGATCCTGTACCAGCGTATTTTCTATTATCAGAACCAAGGACTAATGAAGGTTGAATACTTCCATCATTTGTTTCCATAAATCCTATATAACCACGTGGCTTATCTAAATCGAAAATCTTCATGTCTTGTTTATTTATTTCAACAAATCTGTTTCCACTCGTTTTAAGTGTTACTCCTTCTAAAACTTTTCCTTTAATATGATTTGCTGTAATAAAACCTACTAAGTTAATCCTATTTGCATTCAAAGTAATGTTTTCTTTACTCATATTGAATGCTGCGATTACATCGTTTTCTTTTACAGATATACTAACGCCTTTTTCCGTTAACTGAAGACGGGTTTCCATATCTCTTACATAAGATGATGTGGCAAATTGTCCATCTGCTTGCGTTTTTGTATATACCTCTGTCTTTTTCGCTGCTGCATTGATCCCCTGTTCATTGATAGTGAAACGGTTATCAATTAAAGTCATCTTCTGATTAAATTGATCTGTCGCAAGCTTGTTAGCTAATTCGCCCAACAAATCTTGTTTATTTTTATCAACTGTTTGTTTCAACTCAGGTATCTTAAATCCAGCAACATAATCTTCTACTTGTTTTAGCTCGACTTTCGCCCCAATTGCTGTTGCCTGTTGTTCGAGTTTTGTATTTGCATCAGTAAGCTGTTTCCCTTGATCTGATACTACATTATTTAAATTGCTCACTGTAGAAGATAATCCAGTTGCTGTTTGTTCTACTGTAGTCATACGATTTTCGAATCCAGCTTGGCTATTTTGAACACTGGTTACAGTGTTTTTTACGCCATCCACACTTTTTTCAATCTCAGTTGTTTTCTTGGTAAATTCATCTGTTGTTACCTGCTCTTCAGGAGGTGCCGTCCAATCCTGCGGCTTATTCCCTTTATACAAGGCAACCCATTCCACAATAGATTTCGTAGTACTACTCGGATAGTTATATAAGCTTAACTTTCGTTCATTTCCACTTGTAGCCACAACAGCTTTAAAGGTTACATAAGTTATTCCATTAGCGTAAACACTTGTTGCATATCCAACATTGCTAGACCCATCATTCTGCCAAATTCCAAATTTCTGCCCTTGTGGGACACTTCCTTTAATTACAAAGGTATATTCCTCACCCGCAAAGAAATTTTCAGTTAGAGAATATTGATTGATTAGATAGTCTGTTTTTTCATATTTAACATTTGATTTTAATAAAAGGTTACGTCCACCAGTTTTATCACTATTAACCTTTGTTTCTACATTCTTTAACTTCTCACTGATTTTCCCAGCTTTTTCTTCTATTTCAGTAGTTGTTTTCTTTAGTTCACTTGTTGTTTGTTGCACATCAGAAATAGCCCTTTTTGTACCTTCCGCATTTGATTCGACAGTATTTAATTTATTACTAATTTCAGTATCCTTTTTCGTTAATGATTCAATAGAAGTTTTAAATCCATTAGAATCCTGTTCAAACTTAGTTACTTTCTTATCAATTTCACCTTGTTTATTTTCAATATTAGAAATTGTACGGTTGACACCTTGTAAACTTTCCTTTACTTCGTTGAATTGTCCCGTCGCCTGATTTTGTGTCTCTTGAACCTTTTGATTTAATTCTGTTTTTGTTGATTCAATATCTTTATTAACCTGCTCAAGTGTTTCTTTCTTAACGGATTCAACATCTGGTACAACCGATTCCCAAGCTGCGCCTGTCCATATTTTCAAAATACCAGGCTTCCCATTGCTAATATCACGCCAAAGTGTTTTATAAGGTTTCAGTCCTGTTGTCGGTGGATTCTTAGCTTCAATGATGTCTACCGTGTTATTTTTAAGATTCTCTTGCACTTTTTCAGCCAATGTTTTCGCTGCTTCGGATTCTTTCTTAGCATTACTAGCTGTTTCATTTGCATCTTTCACTAATTTATCTAACTGATCTATCAGCTCTTGTTTATTGCCTAATGATCCTAAGATTCGATTGTAAATTTTCCGTAGTTCTTCGTTTGGATCAGTAATTTCGCGATAATCTCCAAACACATATTTATCTTGTGTAGGGTCCGTAAAAGATTCATCACCAGCAATTACACGTGCTTCAAGGTATAACTTAGGTGTGAATCCTGTATCTTTAATTCGGATCGTATCGCCCTCATTAATTAGTTCATGTGCTAGTCCGAAAATACGTCCAATCGATTGTGCTTCTACTTCATAAGAAACGGAAGAATTGACACGTTTTTTTAATTCTATTTCCATTAAAGTCATTAAACGTTTTGGAGTCATGTCTAATTCTTCTGTTTCTGGTGTATAAAAACCAAATTTATGTTTACCACGTTCATTCCATCGTTGAAATGCATCATTATCAACAATATAGGGAAGTCCCCTATTGATACTTTCAATAGTAATTACATTATCGCCTTCACCTTTCACAAAGCCGACTAGTGCTGTACAAATGTCTCTTGAATGTTCAATACGTGTAACACCTATTAAATCTTTCCCCAGTTCTATTTCTTTCCCCGTGTCTCGACCACGCCTTTGAATCATATCAACATACCATCCAACTATTTGTGATCCTTGAACCTCAACGCGATATTGAATTTCTAATTTGAATAAAGAAGCTATTTTCTTTAAAAAAGTTAACGGATCCATAAATTCATCAATGGTCATAGTGTGAAAACCTGCATAATCTGTTTTTCCACGTTTCCATTTCATGCCCACAAGAGCCATATCAATAAATTCGTTTACTGTTTTCCCTTCTATCCTTTGTGGTTTTATAATGCCTGATTTAGCAATTTGAACCCAAGCTCCTGAAGCATATGTGGTAATGGATCGTTTGTCTGAATTCCTCTCTGTTTCTGTAATGACATATGGTACAACTCTTCCATCGCGAACTTCTTTTAAAACAAGGTTTTGTTGTTGTAGTGTAGCTGAATGAGTAGTTCCATCAAAAACAGTGAAATCCAGCATATCAACATTGTTTTTTAGTTCCCAACGCCTATTATCATCCCAATAGTCATTTGGCTGAATAGCTGCAACGATTTGATCTGTTTTGAAATCCACAACATGCAAAATCCCGCTTGGTGTTCTCATCTGTATCTCTCCCTATAACTAACAGTCGCTTTAACATCTGGTGGCATTATATCAATACGATTCTCACCACGTATGACATTTGGAAAATTACTAAAAATGTCTTTTAAATTAATCGCATTTTTACCGTTAATGCTTACAAGACTTTTTTCTGTATCAATTATAATCTTGTCTCCCGTATCAAAAATGTAAGGCGGATTATTTTGAGTATTTAAATTCACTTTCCAAAACTTTAAATCTGAAACGGTCATCGCTTCTACTGGCGGTACATCTTGCCATTGCATAATACTGATTTGAATTTGCGCCGCTTTTTCCATGTGATAGTTATTTTCATCCGTCCACCGCACAAATCGTTCAGAATCATCTTTTTCCGTCCCCGGGAGGAATTTCGAAATATATGCTTCCCATACATTTCCTGTTCTAGCTATCCACAATCGCCCTTGATACTGGTTCCAAGTGTTTGGATAATCTCCACTTTCATGAATTAAACTTCTTCTTCCTGGTTTATTATCATAACCGATTACCATTGTTCCGAAGTTTTGTTCAGCTTGCCAAAATACATCAGTCATAGCTATTTTCGAAAGCACTTTACTGTTTTCATCTAATATCGCTATTTCCACTCGACCCATCTCATTGATACGTTTACTTTTACATGTAACATAAGCCTGCATAATAAAATCTTGCACTGGCCCATTAGGTATATTTTTTTTAACAGCTGCACCATTCCATCCTTTTCCTGTCCCTGTACCATAATTAGAGCAATAAAATTGATAACCGTCTGATTTCATTTCACCGACTGGGTTGCCATCTTCCATTGAACTTACTTTACTCCACCCCACAGTGGTAGTCATTTCATCCCATATCAGCCTTTGATTTCTCTCTACAGGTAGTTGCTCTGTTTTCAACGGATAACCGATTCTAAAATAATCACGATTATACGGATACTCACCAAACCATACATCTAAAAATGTACTCGGTTTCTTGGCCTCAATCTCAATAATTGGAGGCGCTTCTACATTACCTTGATTGACGAAAGAAGTAGTGATTTCAGTGGACCAGTTTTGAGTAAACGTATGAGTATTTTGTTTACCTAATTTATACGGCATTGGACAAACAAAATTAATAACACCTCTACCTCTATTGACTATTTCGTCCAAATCGACAGAACCATCAATTAATGCTAAATAAGTCCTGTCTAACTCATCATCAAAAATAAGTTCAGCTGGTTGCTCTGTATATAGCCAATCCGCTAAATCTTCTTTCACCTTTTGTAAATCAGCCATATCTTTTTTTGCTTTAATTACAAGAGGAACATCAATACGACGTTCCTCTGTTTCTGTATTAAGAAAAAGAGCCCCTGCGCGATGAGGGACTCTTACTAATTTTCTTTTAACTGGAGCCCAGGAAGGGCGTTTTCTTCCAACTAGCATTTGAATATAATCTTTTCTGATCTTATTAAAAGTAAAGCTGAGTTTCCCCAATGTGCTCACCGCCCTTAAAATTCCGCTTTTCTTTTTTGTTCACGATCTTGAAGCTTGGTAGTATATGCGTAACTTCCGTTCGCTAATTCTTTTCCATCTAAAACGTTGGTCATATTTACAGTTAAATTTAATTCTTGTTCTCTACCTGATCTATCCGAGAACATAGTTCTTGCTGTAGGTGCGTTGTTATAAGGTGATTGTGGTTGCGTATACCCATTGAAATCACCCAGTGCATTATGCGGGATACTATAATGCGAAGTTTGGAATCCAAAATCAAAAACAGATGGCATATTACTCATTTGTTTTTTTACAGTTCCAACTACATTTTTTGCTGCATCCACAACAAATCGTTTCCCCTTATCCATACCAACGCCAACACCTTCTGGTACGGCACTACCAACTGGAATCATCACTTTAGATGGACTGTTAATTTCTAGTGCTCCAGAAATAGTCTTTTTAATCTCTCCAGCAATGCTTTTAGCCTTACTATATAAACCACCTGTCGCATCATCCAACCCTTTTTCAAGACCTTCTATAATGGATTTACCAATGGAACGTAGATTTATAGTGCTGAAGAATTTTTCAACTGTATTCCACTTATCTTCAATATCGCTCTTTATTTCTTTCATTTTATCAACGACAGCTTTTTTCTTTTCTTCAAATTTCCTTGAAACTGTATTTTTTATCTCTTCTACCTTGTTGCTTGCTGAAGTTTTTGTTTCTTCCCACCATTTTGTTATACCTGACCAAGTTTCTTTCATCTTTTGAACTACATCATCTTTCATTACTTGGTATTTAGATTTTATCTGACCAGTTTCCCAATCAACTTGATTTGCATGTTCCCCAGCTTGGGATTTTGCTTCACTAACAATTTCTATATGTTTGTCTCGCGCTGTAGAAACTGTACTATCATACTGACGTTTTGCCTCAGCAATGATTGCGTTCGCTTCATCAGCATTAATTGTTTTATTTTCATCACGCTGACGAATCGCCTCAGCAATTTTTTCATCACGTGTTTTTTTCGCATCTTCAATAACTTTATCCCTTGCTTTAGCGCTATTCTCTACAACTTCCGCTGCCTGTCTAGCTGAAATTTCACTAGCCTGCACACGCATATTTTCAAGAATAACCTTTTGCTCCATTTGATTTTTAGACATATGCTCTACAGCAACTCTGTCCATTTCATCTTGTAAAGCTTGCAAGGAGATGCGTTCAGATGTTGTTAACTCTCTGTTTTCTCTCGCTGCGGTTTGAAGAATTTCTTTGATTTTATTTTCTTTTTCTTGGGTCTTTAATTTTTCTTGTTCGTAATGCTGATTTAGTTGCTCGATGCGCTTATTTTCTTCTTCTGCTGTTAAAACATATGAATCAGCGAAAAACTTTTTAAGGCCTTCAATCTCTTTTTGTTGTCTTGCATTTGTTTTTTCTATAATTGTGTTAGCTAACTTTTCATACTGTCCGATTAGCTTTTGTGATTGTTCTTCAGTTATCACTTCATGGTTCAATCTAATTTCAGTTAACTTTTGTCTAATACCATCAGATAACTTGAAATACTCACCAAGAACTTTCTTTGTGGAAGAACTTACTTTCCCCTCTGTATTCGTAGCGAAACGATCTACCGAAGCAATACTGTCCTCTGTTGCTTTTTGATATGCTTTATATGCGACAACCCCAGTTCCAATGAGAGCAGCTGCAATTAAGCCAACTGGACCAAGAAGCACTCCCAATGCACTTCCTAACATACCAACTGCAGCCCCTGCCAGACCCGCTGCACCACCAGCAATTCCTAATGCTGTTGCTAATGCTCCAATCCCAGACATGATCATCCCAACTGCAGCAAGAACTACACCTATTGCCGTTGCTACCGCCGTTAGCGCAAGAACAATACCACCTGTAATTGCAATGGCCTTTTGTACTGGACCTGGTAATGAGTTAAATCCATCCACAAGTTTCTGCAATCCAGCAACAAAAGCACTAACCACAGGGACAAGCGCGTCACCAATTGTCTTTTTCATTGTAGAAAATGCCGAGTCTAATAATGTAATTCGTCCTTGTAGAGTATCAATTTTAGTTGCTGCAACATCAGCTGCTGTAACCTTTGACATGGAATCCCACATCTCATTAACACCCTTTGCTCCTTCTTTAAAAAGAATAGTTGCACCACGTACGGCATCCGAACCGAATAATGTTTCTAAAGCCATACTTCGTTGTTGGTCTGTTAAATCTTTCATAGACTCATGAAGTGTTCCTGAAATGTTTTCTAGACTTTGAATATGCCCCTGTTGATCATAGAATTTTGATGATAAGAAAGCTGAACTTGTTGCTAATTCACGGAATGTGGTGTCACATTTATCATTCCATTTCGTTACTCCTTCAGTTTTCATTACATATTGTTCTAAAGCTACTTCTATATCCTCTACGTTTCTAGAAGCTGGTTGAATACCGTTTTTAACTAAGAAGTCAAATCCAGCTTGTGCATTATATGTGATTAAGCCCAAATCCCTCATCTTGTTGTACGCTTCTTTAGTTGATGGATTTAGCCTCATAAGCATAGTTTTTAATGAAGTACCTGCATCAGAACCCTTTACATTCGTTATATATGAGCTCTTTATCTCATATTCTCCAATTTTCATTGGAGTATCGGACTATATCATCATCCTCGTCTTTATCGTTAGGATGGGACGCGCTCGTGGAGGTTTCAACGGTTCTCGCTTACTACCTCTAGTCTCTACACCTTCTGAATATTCCTATCCAGCTTGGCTCGGGATTGCTATATTTGTTCAATAAAAAACACTCTATAACAGAGCGTTTTCTAAGATTGCTGGTATTTGTTTGAACTTTGTATAAGGTATTCTCAGTAATGGTATCTGGTTTTCTTGGCAATATTGACTTTTTATTCTATCGTTGTTTTTAATCACTTCATATTGATCAACACCAAAACATCCTTTTATATAATGTTGTTTCCCGTCATATTCAATCAATAATGTTAACTTATCATTATTGAATACAGCAAAATCAAAAGGTAATCTTCTTTTGTTTACACAATCATTGAATTTATATTGAGTTTGAAAAGTGATTTTTTGATGAGTTAGCCACTCAGAGATGAATCGCTCTCCTTTGCTCTCATTACATTGAGGGCATCTACTTTCTTTATGAAGAAAGTCGCTTGGATTTACAAACCATTCACATCCACATTTTGTATGTTTAATTTTTACTTTTGTTTTTCTGTTTTTGTATTCACCAATAACCAAGTATTCATTACCAGTTGCCATTATCACTTCTTTTTCAAAAGTCTTATGAGACTTAGAGAACTTGTCTGAAAGATACTCATTTGTACAATTCCCACATTGTTTTTTACCGTTTTTGAATATTTTCAGTGTTGTGTGAAACTGCTTTTGACATGAGCAACGAAATAGTAATAACTGTGAATTATTTTCGTATGAATCTGATAGTAATTCACATTCACTATTATTTGTGACAAACGTCTTTATTTGATATATTGAGTATCTTGATTTCCCAGTACAATCATTACATGTATGTTTACCATTTTTAAATCTATAGTATAAAGTATCGTAGGAATTACCACATGAACATTTGATTTTCATATAATCCCTTCCGTGCTTTTTGTTTATACTTAGTAATTCACAATTACCATTACTCTCACTCATGACAAATTCTCTAGCCTTTTCAAAAGTCCAATTTCTCGACAATCTTTCTTCACCTGCCTCTTCATGATGATTAATCATATCATGATTCAACGGCTGCAATCCATTATGAACAAACTTAAGTTCCCCCGAATTCACGTCCTTTACGCTGCGAATTTCTCCACAACGGGGCTACAAGTTAACCCATTCTGTGCAAATACTGCTAGAGTTGTAGCTGTATCTTTAAATGTCATCCCAGCTCCTGCTGCTACTGCTGATGATGCTGCTAAACCATATTTCAGCTCACGTACATCTGTAGCTGATGCATTTGCTGCACCTGATAATATGTTAGCTGCATCTGCTACTGAAAGATGATCTGCTTTAAATGCATTTAAGGCTGTGGATGCAATCTCTGCCGCCTCGCCTAATTCTAGCTCTCCTGCTGTAGCTAAGTTAAGAGCACCTTCTAAACCACCATTTATAATATCTGTTAAACTAACTCCAGCTTTTATTAATTCCTCTATACCTTGTCCTGCTTGAACACTAGAGTACTTTGTCGTTTCTCCCATGTTAATAGCTAATTCGCTTAACTTTTTCATTTCTTCTCCAGTAGAACCAGATACTGCTTTAATGTTCGCCATTTGTTGTTCAAAATTCATTGATTCAGTAACCGCGGATTTCAAACCACGTCCTATAGCATAAGTCATTCCGCCAAACACCATACCAATTTGCATTCCTGCATTTTGCAAATGATTACCTAATGTCTCCATACGATTACCAAAATTCAATAAACGATTACCTTGCTGCTCTAATTCACGACTTGACTGCTGTAACCCAGTTTCAAATCGATTAAGTTCAGCTGTAGCGCGATGAATTTGTTCAGCATAATGTTGTGCCGATTGACTCGCTTCGCCTTCTTCTGTTTTTGCACGATTATATGCTTGTTGAAGTTCCCTAACCTTTTCTTTCTGCTTATCCACCATGCGAGTGAGAACATCAATTTTTGCCCGTGTTTGCTCTGTTGCATTAGAAAAACCGCCCATGCCTGTTGTAATAGACTGAAATTCAGCCTGTAAGGATTTCAAAGAATTATTTAACTTATCCATCCCTTTTTGTTCAGCTTGACGGTTTACTTGTTTTAATTCATTTTCGAATCTATTTAAATCAGCGACCGCCTTATTAACCTGTGAAGCGTATCGTTGAGTTGCTGCATCATTTTCACCCAACTTAGCCTTATTTTGATCATAAGCTTGGCGTAATGCTCTAACTTTTTCTTTTTGTGCTTCAATCAATCTATTAAGTGCATCTGTTTTGGCTCGTGTTTGCTCACTAGCGTTTGCAAAACCACCCATACCAGTACTAATTGATTTCAATTCATTCTGTAAAGTCCTTACTGCACGTCCTGAATTCGCAATACCTTGACGAAAGTTCACATTATCAAGGGAAAGCCTAACTACTAAATTATTCATTTCATTCGCCAATGTCTCACCCCCTTGCTAGATAATGTTTTCTGCTGGAACTTCAATTTCATTCGAATTCTGATTTTGGCTATTCGATTCACCTTGTTCACGATATTTCTGATTCAATCTTAAATAATGCCAAATATCCATTTCATTATCGATGTAATGATGTTTATATCCTTGGCGTAATAAAGAGAGGTAGAGCTCATCCATAAACTCACTGAATGTTAGCCCTCCTCCCTCTACGCTTTTGGGTTTTCTTCTTCTCCAGATTCAGAATTACCACCAGCCGCTTCCACTGTTTCATTAATAATTGCATTAATTACATCTGAAGTAGTCGATAAGAATTTACGTGCATCCACACCATCCCAATATTGATCTAATGTAAATTGTCCATCGTATACTTTCACTACAAATTTGACCATTTTATCCATATCCTCTGGACCAGGATTATTTGGAATTTCAGCAAGCTCAGGTGCCTGACGGATTAGACGAGCTGGAATGAACTCCGGTAAATTAAAAGTTTTATTTTCCTTATTGATTCGTAAAGTTAATTTCATAGTTTATTCCTCCTTAGTTAATAAAAAAAGAGAGAGCTTTTGCTCCCCCTTACTTTCCTGTTGGTGGTGTTACTGGTTTTTCATATACCTTTTTAAACCAATTATCACCAATGGCTTTTGTGAACGTAGGTTCATCAGCATCAGCCGTAAATTTCGGTCTATCATCAAAATCACGTTCAATGAACGATCCTTTAAGTTTTGTAGTCTGGAAGTTCGGTTTATCCTTCTTAGTTTCGGCTTCTTCTTCCTCTTGCGAAAGCTTCCCTTTTAACAACCAAACATATCGATATTTCCCGTTACCCTTTAAGAAACGCCATCCAATTGCCAAATATGGTTTATCACCTTCGCGCTTTTCATCTAATACACCATCTGTAACTTCTGGATATCCTTCAATATCTGCTTTTGCTGATAATGAAAGTCCACGAACTTCAATTTCAACTTCTACTTCTCCATCAGATTCGGCAATCTCTGATTTTTTGTTATCACTCCACATAATTTCTGAAGCTACTTTTTTAGATGTTTTAACCTTTACTGCCCCTTCTAATTTTTTTACATCCCCATATGAAACACCTGACGTATCATCTTTTACTAGTTTTGCATAAACAAGACTATCTACACCGACAGTCGAACTAATTGTAATAATTTCTCCAGCCATCTATAACGCCACTCCTTTCGCGAACCTCATCGCGTAATGAAAAATTTGTGTATCATCTTCATATAAATCAGCAACCGCATAACGTGAGAAACCAATACTTTTCATGATTTCATTCACTTTTTGATGGATCGCTGTTGTACTACTCTTTGACCAAATATCGATTTGGAATGTGATTTCACTTTCGCTTTCATCATTATCTGCAAATCCATCAGGCCTATTGTCTAATTCAAAAAACGTTATACGTGGAAACTCTTCAGCGTTTTTGGCTTTACGATAATAAACACGTTTTCCACCTAATAAAGAAACAAGCCCCTGATTATTTTCAAGAGCTTGCACAATTTCGGGACGTAAATTTATCATAAATTCAGCCTCATTTCATTCTTCAAGATGTCTGTCATAGCACGTACCGCATCCGCTTTAGAAGCGTTAAAACCTGGTTCTATAAATGGATGTGCTGGCATTTTAGAAGTGCCCCACTCTAAAAACTTTCCATAGAAATATGGAGAACGGTCCGCTTTGTCTATTCCAATCTTGATTGTTTTCACACCATTTTCCATTCGTGCCTTCGTAACCCGTATATTATCAAGCAAATGTTGGCCTGTACGCCAAGGTTCACTTTTGGATGGTTTCTTAGGACTTGAACTCCTCGGTTCACTTCTTTCTGCAATAGCTTTTCGAATTTGCTCACCACCAGCTGCAAGGGCTTTATCTTCAATTTTTTCTCCACGTAAACCCATTTGCTCTAATTCAGATATCAAGCGATCAAATCCTAAAAACTCAACTCCATCAGCCATTCATTCCACCACGCTTCCACATGATTGATAAGGTGTGTTTTTCAGTTGGAATAACTGAAATAATGTCATACATTACGTTCTTATACTTAATCTTCATATCAGCATTTACATCAGCGCGATATCGGATTTCCGTTTCACCTTGGATTTCGCTATTAGCTGCGGCTGCTTCAAAGTATTTTCTTCCTTTTAAAAAAATAAAAGAACCCCATACAGTAAAAGAATCTTTATAACTTTCTATCGGATCACCGTCTGGGCTCTTTGCTTCATCGTCTTTCACTTGAAATGTAAGACGTTTATCTAATTTACCCGGATTCACTTGAATCACCACCACAATATTGCAACTGAACTAATATTGATTGCAAACTAAATGCCAATTGTTCAGCTTTTCCAACCGCTTCACGGTTTTCATGCCAATGAGCAATTAAAATACGAGCTGCTAATTTAGCAAGCTCGCTTTTTAAATCTACATTTTTACTTGTGGCATTTTTAATATATATTTCAGCTGCTATTACGAAAGATGTAATGAGGTCGTCCTCCTCATCACTATCCACACGAAGATACTTTTTTGCTTCCTCTAATGTTAGTACCAAGAAGGACACCCCCTACCTTATTAAGCTCCTGTTTTAGGTACAACTGTAATTTGTCCATACACAACCGCTTCTGTATCCCACAATGTCACGTCTTCACGTTCAATTGCTCGGAATTCTGTTGTATTGCCTCTCCAAGCACTTCCACCCTCTTTCGTCATATCAAGGGATAACTGCTGTCTATCCCATAACACAACCGCTTCTTTCAAATCCCCAACAATAAATGGTGCTTTACCATCTTTATCTGTAGCAATTGTCTTATTAGATAAAACAATAACTGGCTTTCCTGACAGTAACTTACGAGTTGGATTTGTTGGATCTGGTTGAAGAAGTGGACGACCATCCTTATCCTCTAATTGATCTAAGTAATTGAACCCATCTTGGTTTGTAATAATGTTTGCTACAGCTGAGAAAGCTGGATCTAATGTGACATTTAATGCAGTTTTAATGCCTTTATAATCCTTTAAATCAACTTTTGTTAATTTGTTGATTTCTTGTAAAATTAAATAATTACGAGTTGCAATAGATTTCTTCGCAATCCACTGACGTAAATAAGCTTCTAGCGCTTGATCCGTATCATTTAATAAATCATTTGGTACAGGTAGGAATCCTGCATAATCCTCAATAACATACGGCAAACGATCAAATTGTGGTGAAGCAATTTCTTGCATCGCATTTGGATTTCCATACTCAGATAATGGCGCAAAAGGTGTAGATGCCGCACGCTTTTCTAATGTACGGGCCCCCTTGTTTGTTGAAACAGGTTGTACATTTACATATTGTTCTAAATTATCAACCGTCTGTTTTAATTGGTTAATAGTTGTAGTAATATCTTCTGGAACAATATAACCGCCATCTTTTCCTGTATTCTCAGATAGTGCTGCTTTGTATTCCTGCATAACGCTTGCTTCTTCATGGCTTAAACTTTGACCACGTATTGCTTTCATAAATACTTCTTTATACGATGTATCTTCATTTTGGATTGATGCTGGAGGTAACGCTCCTGTTTGTGAGTTTACAGGTTCAGGAACTTGAATTTGTTTCATTGCTAGATAGTTATCTAGTTCGTTTTTCGCGTTTTTCGCTTCCTCGATTGTCGCCTTTGCATCTTCATATTTACCGCTGTTATTAAATTCCTCAGCTTTCGCTTTTAAATCAGCTACTCTTTGACGTAATTCTTGTTCATGTTTATCCATTCATTATTTCCTCCTTGTTTTGGCACGAAAAATAGACCTATAGTTCTAACAGGTCTAGTGCGTTTTGTATTTTTAATTGTTCATTAAGGTCATTCTTAGGAAGGGAAGGCGATTTTGCTACTACTTTACTAGGTGTTTTCTGATATTTATCAAAGTAATCACTACTACAAGCTGCGACTTCTTTTGCTTCCACAACTTCAATATTGAAATATTTTTCAGCTTCTTCACCACTTAACCAGGTCTCAGCATCTACTAATTGTTGAATTTCTTCAATTTCAATGCCTTCTTTTAAGTTTTCCTTATATACATTCATAATCCCAGACTCGATGTTATCCAAGTCTTCTGCTGCTTTTCGGAAATCAATTGCATTTCCAGCTGCATATGTCCAAGGCTTATGAATCATTAAGAAAGCATTAGAAGGGACAACAACACGATCACCAGCCAAGGCGATTACGGAAGCGATAGAAGCTGCAACACCATCAACATAAACAGTTTTTTGAGCCTTATTCCGCTTTAACATGTTATAAATGGCTAGACCAGCAAATACAGAGCCACCGCCACTATTTACATAGATATTAAGGTTACTTTTATCATCCAATTGCCCCAAAATATTTTTCACATCATCAGGCATAATGTCAGAATCATCCCATTTCCAACCTGTATTATTTATGATGTCACCATAGATAAATAGGTCTGCTGACGATTCTGTTTGATTTTTAATAGTGAATACGTCTTTAATTGTCCTCACCTCCTTTCAGCGACAAACCTCCACTAGCTTTTGCTAATTGATATTCATCCGCAATCTCAATGGATACATGATTTAGATCGACACGATGTTTATCACCATATTCTCCAATTCCATCTATATCTTCAAGCTCTAATACTTTATTAATTGAGAAAGCACCAGCATCTAACATAATCTTGTAAAATTCCGCTCTAGATTTAGAATCGGCGCGAAGTAAACTTGTTAGATTAAATTTCAAATAATAACGCTTTTGTTCATTAAATGAAAATGTTTTATAAGAAAATTCTTCTTCATACTGGATAAGAATTGGACTCAATGTATTTTGGATAAAATCCAATGCCTGTTGCTCAATGTTTGAGAATGTAGCTCGATCTAACTCATTAATCATGTGTAATGGAATATTAAAAATGTTTGCAATCTCAGCCTTATCGAACTTCATACCTTCAATAAATTGAGCATCCTTTAATGGCATCCCGACTTTCTCAAATTCTAAACCAGCATCCAAAATTGCTATCCTTTGAGCATTATTCAAACCTGTATTTGCTTCTTCCCAAGCATCACGAAGTACATCTTTTGCTTCTTTTCCAAGGGCTTGTTGAGTTTTCAATATCCCACTATGTGCTGCACCATTTGTAAAGAATTTACCTTTAAATTTTTGTGCCGCTTGTGAACTACCTATAGACTCTCTTGCGATCTGAATCGGTGGTTTACCCTTCAGTCCATCAGTAGACAACGTAGTAAGATGAATAATGTCATCATCAGTTATTTTAATAGGTGTACCATCTGGTAAACTCGTAAAATACCATAATTTATTTGTCTTCAGGTCCACGATTGGAGTTGTTACAGCCGGATTTAGTGCCCATAATTCTTTCGGTCTACCATCCGCACCCCAATGAATATTGATGTAAGCATTTCCCCATGTATTTCGGTGCGTTTCGATTAAGTGCTTGAATTTAAATGGGCTTTGATAAGGGTTCGGTCTTCTTTCCAAAACAAATGACACTTGATGCATCTTATCTCGTTCTCTTCCTTTTGAAGTCTTTCTAAAAACTTGAAAAGGAAGCATTGCAACACTGTTTGCAAGGATATTAATACAGCGATAAACTGTCGGGACACCTAAAGAGGACTCAACTGTTACCTTTTCACCGCTTGCTGCTTGATATCCAAATAAACTTTTAAACCAAGGAGAAGGATTTTTTAAATCTGTCGTATCCTGATTTTTAAATAAATGCCGAAAAATCAAATGTTTCACCTCCTTTCTATCTTCTTATCATTACCACCCCCAGCATTGTGAGAATAATCCCTAATAGATACCATCCATAAATCGGATTAACAAAAAAAGTCGTCCCTACAATAATGGACAACCCCGAAATCAATAGAACATCTTCTAAAATACTTATAAAAAATAATAAGAATCGCATGTGATTCCTCCTAGAATGAGAAATCTTGACTTAAAATATAAGAGTTTAAGTCCATCTCACCAGAATTAAGCATGCATCGAACATGCGAGTTAATTACAGCCGCTATCGGATCAATTCTTTCTGTTGTTTTCGACTTGTCCAACATGATATTTTCGTTAGCATCCTGTTTTGTTATAGCATTACTAGTTGCCCAGTTCAGTACAGGGTTGTTGTTATGGATGACCTTCTTTTGATACACTTGTTCACGAAAATCCTTTGTAGGGCCTGATAAAGTTGCCATACCTTGGCGTATCTCTATCATGGTATACCCTTCTGCCTCCATGTCTTGCATAAATTGCGTTGCGTTCCATGGATCAGCACATATTTCTTTAATCTTAAATTTATGATCTTTTTCCATATTTCTAATATGTGTTTTAATATATTCGTAATCAACTACTGCACCAGGTGTTGTTGTGATCCATTTTTGTTGTACCCACAGATCATAAGGGACTTTATCCGTTTTTCTCTTTTCAGCTAACGTATCTTCTGGCATAAAGCTATGACTAATTACGATATACTTATCGTCCTTTTTAAACTCAAATGAAATACTTGTTAAGTCAATTTTTGCTGATAAATCAACACCTACTGTGCATTCCAACCCTTTTAATTCGGATAATTCCACCGTTTCCTTGCAATCCTTCCATTTTTGCATATCCATGTAGCCGTTTTCTTTCATATCCACCCATCTATTCATGTTTTTTGTGAGATAATTACGCATTTTCTCAGGTACATCAAGGGCTGATTGAAGCTCTCCCTTTAAGAAAGTACGTCCTTCTTCATAACTACATAGGATTGGATTTGCTTTCTCCCATACTTCTGGATTCGTAATCTCATCATCTTTATCTAATTCATTAACCATGACAAAATATTCTTCGTTTTCAATATCAATATTAGGGTCCAAAATCTTAGAAACATATTGATACTCCACACGATAGCAAGGATGACTCAAATTAAAACCAGCTGTCGTTATAATCATCATAAGTGGATTTGGACGAGCACCCGAACCTGACACCAGAACATCATAAATTTCAGAAGTAGGATGTGCATGATATTCATCAATAATTCCACACTGAACATTCAGCCCATCACCAGATTTCCCAGCATCTTTTGATAGAGCTGAAATAAAAGAATCGGTTTTAAGGTGTTCAATTTTCCCATACGCAATATTAAACTTCCCTTTTAAATCTTCACACCCATTCATTTGTGCTTTGATTTCATTCCAAACAATTTTACTTTGTTCCGTTTTCGTAGCACCAATGTAGACTTCTGACATATTTTCGCCAAATGCCATTGCTTCATAAGAACCTACACACGCTAAAGATTGAGACTTTGCGTTTTTACGTCCAACTTGCCAATACGCCTTTTTAAATCGCCTTAATCCTGTATTACGATGAACCCATCCGTAAATATTGCTAAATACGAAAATTTGTATGGAATGTGGTTCAATTCTCTGACCTGCTAATTTTCCTTTTGTATGTTTAAAAAGAGACATCCACTTTAAGAAACGAAGTGCTTTTTCTTCCTTAAAAACATATGGAAAATCTTCAGAACCTTCACGTTCAATATCTTTTAAAAATCGTTTACAAGCTTGTTTATGCTTCTGACAAGCCACAACTTCACCATTTAATACATCATCACAGTAGTCCAACATCCATTGTCTGATCATGTTATACGTCAAACTCCTTCTCTACATTTGTTTTCGGACCTTGTTTACTATTTGGAATGACAATTTTCGCTCTTGCACTTGGTGTAAGACCAAACTCAACAGCCAAAGCCTTCATTTGTTCATGCAACTGCTTCTTCTTTGTAAGTAGTGGATGTGGAACTTTATTGGTTTCAGCTGCCTTATTGGTATATTCAACAAGAAGTCCTTCTTCTCGGATAATTTTGGTGCATTCAACATAGTCAGAATAAGCATCACAATACGTTGCTAATGCATTCACATCTATGTTTGTGATAACGTCTAGCTCCAGTAATTCACCAGCAATTCTCCTAAACTCTTTCTTTGCAACTGAATCTAACCACGTTGGTGGCTTTACCTTGTCTTTTTTTGCTTGTAACTGTTTTTCAGCTTTTAATCGTTGTTCAATTTCATCTTTTGTCAATCGATTTGTATTACCTTCTAATAAATGCAAATGAATCGGCTTCGCTTTCCTTCCTATGCGAACCACCTCCCTCAGCTGAACCCCCTTTTATGGAATAAAACGAACTTTTCACACGGAAAGCTAGGCGGCGGTCTACGGAGAGCCGTCCTTTGTTTTTTCAGGGTGGGGGCTGTTTATGAATTTTTTCTTTCAAATTATTTTCGGTATTTCTTCTCATCTTCTTTTGTTTTCTTGTTATGGCAAGCGTGACAAAGTGTTTGTAAATTAGCTGGATCTAACCGCCTTAGCCAATCCACAAGCAACGGAATGATATGATCGACTACATCACCTATCTTAATAATGCCATTCATTCTACATTGAACACATAAGCCATGATCTCTACGATAAACAAACTCACGCATAACTCTCCATGGTTTGGAGTTATAGAATGAACGTGAGCTTTTGTTTCGAAAATGTTTGTCGTAATATCTTACAGTTTCTTTTTCCTTTTCAATATGTTTAGCACAATACTTATCCCGTGTTAGTTCATTGCACCCTAAAGACTTACACGGCTTGAATGGTTTACTTGGCACCTTCCATCCTCTTCCTCAACCGTTTCATTTCATCTTCAATAGCCAGATTCTTTTTATTAATCCGGACGTGACACTTTGCAATGTCCGCTTGGTGCTTACGAACCTTATCGTTTACATATGCAGCTACATGTTCCTTGTCACAATGAGGACATGTGAAGTAACACTTCTCAATATGATTAGGAAGCTGTGCTACTTGTGGTTGCATATCGTAATCTTTATTGCAGCTAGAACAGTAGACCTGCATCTATCCTCACTCCTTTAGAAAGAATATTCCAATTATATATTTACCAAATAAATACAAGTTGTTATAATAAAGTTAACATTGCCATCAGGAAAAGTGATTCGCACCCCAAAGCGAGTTACTTTTCCTTTTTTTATGGCTATTTTTCTAAGAATTCATCTACCGCTTTACCAAGCAAACTGATCATTGCTTCTCTCTTTTGCTTTGGTGTTGTATTATCTTGCATTTCATTAAAGATAGGAAGTACACTTTCTAATTTCTGTTTATCGATACGTTCGTTCACAAGCTCTTGTCCTAGCATAGAAATGAATGTACCAATTGCAACCGCTTGTTCTTGTTTAGTTAGTTTCATTTATTTCACTCCCTTGATATCAGTTGCCGTCATTTTAAAACCATCCATTGTGTGTCCAGCTATAGTTTCAAGAATTAGTTTTCCATCTAATGAAATACCAACTTTAGAATCCATCCTAACCAATTCACTATAATTAATCTTTTGAATTAATTCAGGCTTTTTTACATTAGTAATCGCTTCAGCTATTTTCTTTCCGTTTATAAGAACAGGAACTTCTATTTCAATTGAATTGTTCTTATTAGTAAACCTCCCCATAACCTTATCCAACTTCTCAAATGTTTCTACACATTCATTGATTGCAGCAGTTAATTCTTTAATATTTTCGTTTGCTTCTTTTGTATCAACTTCTACCTTCACTGATAGTGCACTCATTTGTTCACTCATCTTTCATCCCTCCAAAATAAAAAGCACCCGAATGGATGCTTTTTTTAAAATTATTAATTTGTATTTTAATTCCGGTACGTGAAGTTTCATCCTTCTTCCAGTCACTTAATGATGATCTACTGATATGCATTAACAATATTAAGTAACTGGAAGAAGAGCAAAAGCTCTCCCTAATAACGGTATCATTCAATCATTACCATCTGCTGGTTTCGGATTTTATGTGCTATCATTATGAAACCGTTTAGACAACATATAGATTATAAAGGAATCTTAATGAGTTGTGTTTTCCGCCACTTCCCACAATACAAATATATCACGTTGATTCCAAAACGACCGGCACATTTTCTGCCAAAAAGCGGTCACGACTCTGCCACTAATATTAAATTCCACATGAATACTGCAGGTAAGTTATAATGAAGGACTTTACTATAATCCAATGCTTCTTATGCTATATCAGCCTGTACAACTTACGTTTAATGTTAATAAGATATACAGAAAGTATTTTTAATAGGAGATGATTTTATGTCCAGTTATAAATCAAAATGTCATGTTAGAAAGAATACGATTACTACAGGACCTTTTCTAGTTCCATTAAATGCTGCGGTTGGACAACCAAATAATAGGCTTGTAATTATCCTTAAGAATCCAACAAGACAATCGCTAGAAGCTGATGTGGTAATCGAGTATTGTCCTCCTGTACAAATCTCGGTTGATGGTACACCACTTCCCTTTATAATTACTGAGAATGAAAGACCTTTTCTGGAAGGGCTTGGTCTAACAATTATCCCTCCAATGAGTTGTACTCGATTAGAGTTTGATATTAGTTCTTTTGTAAACGGAATTCTTCATGTTAAATCCACAGGAGATTATTTAGTAGGAGAACGTCCATTACGTGGAAAACTTGAAATTGAAGTTGTTGGTGGATCTGGCCTTTCTAACCCTACAAATCCTGGTCTTTCCGTTGCAGATCCCTCTATGGTATTCCATTTTGCTGATTTCATAGTTTAATAATAGGAATAACTTAATCTATGAGTAATTAGTTATACTATTTAAGGCACAAGTACAATCCTCTACTAAATTTCATATCAATTAAAATTTCTCACATCATTTTTCTAAGTAATGTTGGGATATCGTCATAAGAATATAATTTGCTTGATAAACCTAAATTCTCCTAACGATGTCCCAATTATTAATTAACCTTATACATTTTGCTCAACTGACTTACCCATATCTTATATTGTGTGTAACTGAACTCTTCGTTGAATCCCTTGATATCATTGATTTCATTTCACTTTCTCTTTTGAGTTACACAGTGCGAAAATTATGAGTAACCGTATAGAGATACCACTAACATTTTGAAAAACAAGCTAAGACAAAAATAAAATAAACTGCCCATGTGGACAGCTTATTTACATAATTATCGTTATCAGTAATCAATACTGCATAGAATTTTTGTTATGGAGAGATTTTATTACTTGGAGATAAGCTAATATATGTTCACCTGTGTTTTTAAGAAATAGCCTATTCTTGGTCCATTGGAGAAGTAATATTATCTTTATATGTGTCAATATAAATGTTTCCATTTGCTGCAAGTACAGCATACGTAACATCTTTGTAGCTAAGGTTACGTTTTTTTAGCTCACATTGTAATTCTAACTCCGGGTGATTGTTTTGCCTTAGGTTTTCTGTCATAATTTCTCCATCCATAATTAGCTCGATGGGAAGTTTACACTCTTTTTTTGTTGGTATATTTAAATCTTGTTTTGTAACAGTACGATATTCAGGTTTTTTCAAAACAGATATTTTACCATTTGTTTCAACTACGACATAAAGAACTTCTTCAATATTAAAAATACCATTCTCTCTTAATTGTTGGTTTAAATAATCTAGAGAATAGCGCATTTTCCGCATATTATTTTCTAAAATTTTTCCGTTTTCCATAATGACTGTTGGATTTCCAGCAAATACCTTTCTGCCTATCCGACTTTTCATGGATATATAGCTAACCATTAAAATGACAAATACTAAAATAAGAAAAGCTATAACTGCATGATGAGTTTTTACATTTAAATTAAATGCTAAATTTGCAATAATACTTCCGATAGAGATAGCACCAATAAAATCAAAGGTATTCATTTCAGCGATAATCTGCTTTCCTAATATTTTAGCTCCGATAAATAAAATCGAGAAAGATAACAGTGTTCTCAAAATAATCTCTATATGTTCAGACATAAGTAGCTCCTCCTCTTAAGATTGCGTGTTCGTATTATAACGATTTACATAAGGATAGTATGTATCTTTGTAAAAGAATTTATTATGTTCAATGACATTAAATAGTTCTTGTAGATGAATTAATCTCGGTTCTGTTGTCAAGTTTCTCAAGAACTAAAAAGAGACATGAATGTAAGAGGAAATATAATGATAGAGTTACTTAAATTACTTATATAAAAGCTAATGGACGAGTATTAATACTTATATAGTAACTTTTATCTGATAAGAAAGGGGTATAAGATTTATGAACAACCTTAATTTTCTTTGTGAACAATTTGCTAAAATTCTTAATGGAAAAAGCAACATAAATCAAGGTGTTTGTTCTGTCTCCTTGCGTCGTAATATTAAAGTGCTGGTTCAAGGACGACCAAGCACCTCAGTGATACCGGTTGGGATATCTTTTGAATCGCTAGATCAAAATGGTAATGCGTTGAACCTTGGAGAAATCGCTATTTTACAAGAAGAAATTCCTTTATTTATGCAATCAATTGTTCAACAAGGGATTATTGTTAGCGCCTTACATAATCATTGGTTATATATGAAACCATTGATTATGTATATTCATATCCAATCTATTGAACCACCATTGAGTTTTGCAAAAAAATTGGCAAATTCCTTTTTGGTTTTAAGTAGTTATCCAATTACTGATAACGGGAGCTAATGTTAAGTAGATCCTATTTATTGATTTTCTATATCGAGAATCATGAGAATAAAAAAAGCCCTCCAGTTAAGCAATCTGGAAAGCATTTTTATAAATTTCTAGATACATTGAATTGCGACTTATTGTATTTTTTGCTTAGCGTGAGGGGGTCCGAAATGCTGGAGGTAGCCCCTCACCACATAGTTATCAAGTTAAAATTTTTTAGTAACCCAAAAACGAATTTTTGTGCTAGCTTGTAACAAAATAGCTTATTTTTTGGTTTTGGGGTAATCCTGAATTCTTAAGTTGATAGGAATGTGGCGATCCCCCTAGATTTAAAAAGAAATAAGCAGTGATTAGATTTTAAACTTAGTCATTGCTTTATCCATTGCATCTTGGTTTACACCTATATAACGTAACGTGACCTTCTCTGACGAGTGATTGAATATCTCCATAAGTAATGCTATGTTTTTCGTTTGCATGTACATGTGATACCCGTACGTTTTTCTTAACGTATGTGTGCCTATTTCATCTAATCCAAACTCTGCTGCAGCTCCACTTAATATCTTATATGCCATACTACGACCAATCGGACGATTCCTACCTTGTCTACTTTGTAATAAGTACTCATTATCTTCTCTTTTTTCGACAAAGCATTTAAGCTCTCTTTTCAATGCTGCAGTAATTTGTATTCGTTTCTGTTTCCCTGTTTTCTTTTCTCGCATAGATATATGACTGCCTTTAACATCTCCTACCTTCAGTTTCAAAATATCCGAGATTCTCAGGCCTGTATTGATTCCCATAATGAAGAGAATGTAATTACGTAAACTCTTTTCCTTAAAATATTCTTTTAACTGCTGTATTTGCTCTGGATCACGTATCGGCTGAACAAAATTCATTATTCATTACCTCCAGTTTCATAAACTTCTAATCTAAGAGCAAAAGCAAGTTTATAAAACACCCTAGCCTTAACACGTCGATAAGTACGCTCACTCATGCCGATTTCGTTATATACCACATAATCACATACATCTTCATCTTCTAAATAACGCTTAATGATGATGTTTCTTTGATCCTTTCCTGCACTTCCATTACCCAAACGAATAAGAAACTGATCAATACGAAATGACGTTTGCTTCACCCACTCTTCTCGCTTACTTTGCTGTATATTAGCCATCGCTACATTTTCTAATGGCTTTCCTACATCATTTGTAGGTCCGTGATATCTAATTTCATAAGAAGGAGTGACTTTCATTTCTTCACGCATCATTCCAAACTGTCTATATAAACGTACGCTTTCAAGAACACCTTCTAATTTTTTCTGCGTTGCTACTCTATCGATTTTTGGCAAGAAAGATAATTGTTTAGTCATGTAAGACCACTCCTTTTTATTTTTAGATTAATTTTGTCTTAATGCTCCACGTCTACGTTCATAACGAGGTCCATGAATACCCATTAAACCTTCAATCTCACGAGTGTTTAACTTCTCTTTCCGTTTTTTCTTACTTTTCTTTTTTGCTTTATTCGATTGCTTTTTCCACTCGCGTAATTGGTCCTTAAGTGCTTTCATAATTCCCCATCTCCCTTTTCAAAATAAAAAGGACACCTATTCCTAAAACAGCTTTCATTGCTGCTTTAATGAATTGGTGTCCTCTAGTTTTCTAGCCGGACTATATTCTGTTTGTTTTACTTTAAAAGGATTATTTTATTAAGAATTGATGATTTCTTGAATTCTATTAAGCTTGTCTAAATTGTTATCGTTTGGCATATCCAATTTGACCACATTATCACTTAATGCATCAGCTAATTCATGAGCACTATTCATATCATGTGTATGAAATCTAAGTTCTTTACCATTAGAAAGTTCCATAAAAACTCCTTGCGATGAGTTAGTTCCAAATGTCCCAATCCGAACTCTGCACCAAAAGCATTTATCTTTATCTATATGGCATGTACATGCACTACTCATTTCCCTCTACCCCCTGAATAAAATTCAATATTCCGTCCATACTATAAATGCACTTGAGTTCTGAACTTCCTTCTTAACGTTTTTCTGGAGAGCAGTTAGCTTTTGCTAGCTGCTCTTTTTTCCGTACAGGTACCCATTTACTCTAAAATGAATAAACTATCTTGAACCTTATTTTTCAGTCATTTACTGGTTCATGACTTACAAACATAACCCCAATACATGGAATGTTTTTTAAGCGAGCACTCTGGAACAAGTGCTCGTTTTACTTTGGCATTTTTCTACAAAATGAAATTTTTATTCAAAAGCCCCCTAATTATCTCTTCCTAATAACACGAAACGCACCCTAGAAACCCTAATAATTGTATATACAAATGATAAAAATTGTACTTATATGCTAATATATAAGCCGTTTCTTTTTGAAAAGTAAACCATAAAATATAATACAGGACCAAGCTTTCTAAAAGTTTGTTCGAGTTAATTTTAGAAAGGAGCGAATTTCAATGGCTATCGTTAAACCTTTTGTGGCAGGTAGAAAATTCACCGGCTTAGCAAGCTCCGGGACAGGTACTGGTGCTACATTTGCAATTGCTGCAACAGCTTTTACAAATGATATAGGGACCAATACAGCATTTCCAGCTTCATATTCTTACTACAACCTCTATATTAATGGCGTTCTCCAAACAGCTGATACCTCAACTATTACTGTTGGCCCTTCTTCTATTACCATTCCTGGTGGAGATGTACTTGATGGAGCAACTCCAATTATCGTAGAATTTATTGTAACTTAGTTATATTTTTATCAAATAAGTTTTTTGTCAATTTTTTCACAATTTATATCTATCAGCATATACTAGTATAGAATGATAGGTATTTATACTCACTCTTGGAAAGGGCACTTATTTATAGTGCTCTTTTCACTTTTAATTTTTAGTATCAAATAGCGTTTTTATTAAAAGTTCTTTGTAATTCAATAATTTAAAATGAGTGTATTTAAATTCTCTTTTCCGTTAAAATAAAAAAGATTAAAATAAACGTTTTAGAAGGGATTATTAATGACACGAATTATACTTTTTGATGGGTACTGCAACTTATGTAATCAAAGTGTTCAGTTTATTATTAAAAGAGATCCTAAAGAATATTTTAAATTTGCATCACGCCAAAGTAGTATAGGCATTCAGTTATTAAATCAATACAACATTAGCGAAACAATAGATAGTGTGATATTAATTGATAATAATAGGGCTTATACAGGATCCGATGCCATACTGAATATTTGTAAATACTTAAAAGGAAGTGGTAAATTATTATTTATCCTTTTAATAATTCCAAAACCTATTCGAAACTTTTATTACAAAAAAGTTGCAGAAAATAGATACAAATGGTTTGGCAAACAAAACCAATGTCTTATTCCTACTCCAGATATCAAGAAAAGATTTTTAAGGTAGTTGAAAATATAAACATTTTCAAAAGTCTCTCAATGAGAGGTTTTTTTCATTCAACAAAATAACGATTTTATTAATATCGTTATTTCTTAATTTTAAGATTTGTGTTAAAATAACATCATATCATTCTTTTTACTTTCACTTTAAAGATGATACTTCAATCTTGGCCCTAGTCCTCTAGGGCCTTTTTTATTTCAAATAAAGATTTTATTTAATCTCGCACCTAAATCAAAAACATACATAGAATATTATGGGTATTCTTTTTCAACATTAGTTTTAGTCAGAGCGCTTTTCTCTCAAGGCGCTCTTGATTATTTAATGACAGGCTCCATAATTCCATGTAAGGCATACAATATTAAAACTTTACTCGTGAAAATCTGATTACGATTTTTTAGATTTTCTATATCTCATAAACCATTCACCTACCTTACTAAGGGTGCATATAAAAATGCACTCTTTTTATTTGTTGTTAAATAAGGATCTTGTTTAAAATTCATTAACATTATTGGTTCCTTTGCATACAGTATTATCACAAGCAATTCAATAAGTGCTCCGGTCCAGTTACCTTGAATTTCTTGCAGACCTTGTGTGAAGAATCCGTTTATAACAAACGGGTTCTTTTATTTATTGATTATAAAATAACATTTTTATTAAAAACTTTTAACATTTAAACTGGACAAGCATATAATATTGTATGAAGAGGACCCACCCATAAATATCAATTTTTCTTGTCTAAGAGCATCGCTAAATGCGTGCTCTTAAGTTTGTTATTATGAAAAACATTTATATAAAAGTTTTCACCTTTTGATAAGACAAGCATATAGTATCGATATGGAATCGTTTCACTTATAGGAATCTCCTTACAAAGAGCACTATGAAAAAGTGCTCTCTTTTCACACTTCATAAGAAAATACATATATTAATATGGGCTGCACATGTATTCAGCTTACAAATTAGACTCTGTAAGCTGTCACCTTTTAAAGGAGCACATTTAAATATGTGCTCTATTTATTCAATGTTATTTTCACGATTATACAAAATAAAGCATAAGGTGTATGGTAATTCACTACTCATAAAGCCTATCATTCTAAGAGCCTACTCTTTTGTAAGCTCTTTTTTGTTTTCAATTAACGCTTTTATAAAGTAATTGATAGCCCTACAAAGCCTTTTATCATATATATAGAATTTTCTCCATACCGTATACAAAGATGAGATTTCTAGAATATGATGGGAGGTAACATATGACGAACTCAAATATTTACGACTTCATTATGAAATACGCACGAGGACCTCATTTTCATCAAGATTTCCCCATAATATTATTTTGGAGTCAAAAAAGTGGATGTACATCACTTGCTCATTGGTTTTTTTATCAAATTAACTTGTTTAAGGAAGCCATTAAATATAACCCATTCATCCATAATTATGAGTTCGACATTTACAAAAATTCAGTATACTACTTTACTGGGCTTGCTCATGCACTATACACAAATGAAAAACCCACATATAAACTTGTTAGAAATCCCTATAAAAGAGCAGTAAGTTCATTTCTCTCACTAATCCCTCCACCAAATATTGAGCATCCCGAATGGCAGCCAATTAGACAGTTTTTATATCATGATAAAAACTGTAATAAAAAAATCTCCTTTAAACTTTTTTTATATTACTTAAAAGCACATATGAAAAATTTAGATGATGTGAACCCCCACTATGTGCAACAATATATCCAAGATGAAGAAAAGTTTGTAACAAACTATATTCACCTTGAAAATTTCTCTTCTGAAATTTCAAATTTAGAGAATATATATGGCTTAAAGAAGTCCCCTTTAGATATATTAACTAGGTCATGGCATCATCAAAGTGAGATCACCATTTTTAAAGGTAACTATGCAGATGCTGATATTACCGACCCTATATTCCCACGACTCCCAACATATGAAAGTTTTTATGACTCCGAAACTATTCAATTAGTTGAAGATATTTTCAAAAAGGATTTCACTGTATACAAATACTCCCTAACTCCCCTCTAAAATATAGGCATTTTTTTAATTGTAGGTTCATAATTATTACAGAGAAACTTAAGCCACCTACTTAAGTTTCCTCATAATTCTCCTGCGAATTGAAGTTGGGCACTATTCTAATAGTGCTCTTTTTCTACAAAATTCAAATTTGGTCTTACTTTACATCTACACGTGTTTGACTTGCTTCTCGATTAAAACCATCAGGATATCTTTTAGTTAATTTTGCAATATTCATTTCACCAATATCTTGTAACGTATATCCCAGTTCGTGCGCCATAATTGATAAGTAATACAGAATATCTCCAAGCTCTAAGGCTAATTTATAAGTGTTTCCATCCTCTTCTCCTGGACAATGCGATGTTTGGAAACCATGTCCATGATAAATTGCTTTTTTTACAATATCGGCAACTTCACCAGCTTCGCCTGTAAGTCCTAAAGCTGCATTTGAAACTCGTCCTCCAAAATCAGTTTTGTTATTCCAAGTTCGTAAAGTTGCTTCCTGATAATCATTTAATTCATTAATCGATAAGATACTTGCAATCTGTAAAACTGTATCTTCATTTATAATTTGTTCCTCATTTTTTGCTTCACTCATTAATTTAGTTGCTTCTAATACACCATTTTCCATAATGTTCATTTTGATTTCCCCTTCCTATTTAGCAAATCCCTAATCCTATTGGACGATTTTCAATTAAATACTTATCAGCTTGATCTATTACAAGAAGTGCAACTTCCGCTTGGTGTCTCCTTAACGCTTTTGCCATCTTCGGTAAGCTCATACCTTGATTCCACATTTCACGAAAACGTACTACATCTCTTTCATCCCAAATAAAGTTAGCTTCTTCTAAAGCGATGTATATTTTTAAACGTGATTCCTTCATCACTTCATGATTTCTTGCTACACTCATAAATGAACCTACTTCCTAAAAATGATTATTTTATCTTTTCAGTAAACTTAGTATCCACACGATCAACCTTACCGTTTATCCAAACCGCCACTTGCTCACCGAATCCACTCATTGGCGGATTTACTGCTGTTACATTTCCGTCCTTCACTATTAAAAGTTTGTTGCTGCTAACATCAATTTCTATTTTTTTCATATGTCCCTCTCCTTTTTACTACCGCATGTACTCGACAACATCAGGTTTAAAACCACTTCCTAAATAAACCCGTACCGGAATTATTTCTTTTTTATCCCTTGCTGCCTTACACAATTCTTCAGCTGTATCCCAATTGAAAAACTTATCTACAGCTCTTTGAAATCTCCATATTCCCATTACATACTGTTCAAAAATATCATAGCGATCATCTTGTTTAGTTGTGCGTGGTAATTCATCCGTACACTTTGCATTCGTTGGAACTTGGACGCGTACGTCAGCGTATTTAGTGCGTCCAGTTCCTCTCTTCACATTTGCCTTCATTACATCGAACTCACAAATTGTTGGCTCTACATCGAAAATGTTTAGTTGCTTAGGCATGTACCATATCACTCTTCTGAATAAGATCCAGTAATTCAATTGCCCCTTCCTTGCTTAAAAACATTTGGCCACCTAGCAACTCTATGTTGGTTTCAGAAACTTCACCCGTTACAAAGCATGAATTTTCATATTTTCTTAGAACAATATTTTCACCCTCAACATAAAAATCTAGTGCCATACCTTCGACAATCCCTAAAGTTCTGCGTAACTCTACTGGAATTACTACAAGACCTAGCCCGTCCACTTTTCTTGCAAAACCTGTATTTTTCATAGCTTTCTCCCCCTTGTTAACTAACTTTTTGTTGTTTATTACGTTGTAACTCTTGTTTCATTGACTCAAATTTTATTAACCACGCTTGCCAACGCTTATCATTTTCTTCTTGCTGTTGCTTTGCTACTTCACAATTACAACCGTTCGTTTCAATTACACCCAGATAAGTTTCTTTACGAATAATTCCTGTGTCATGACATAATACACACATGTTTATTCCTCCTTTTTGAAATTACGCAAACTGTAATTTTCACCTTGCATTTTCAAAACTTGTGTATCTTCCATAATCCGACTAAACTCACGCTCTCCGTACATTCCAGCTAACTCCATAACTCCAAAGTTTGTTGTAAATAAGTTCGTTCTACCTAGCCTGCGCTCGAGAATGTCCTTTGTTTTCGTTTTCTTCCAAGTAACTCCCTCAGCATCTTTTTCTGTGAACTCGGCTCCAAAATCATCTAATACAAGTACATCCACATTTGCTAGGATAGACATTAGCTTGTCCTCTGTTAATTCGCTATTTTTATTCCAAGTAGATGTAATCTTTGTAAAGAGTGCGTTCATTTCTATAAACATTGCGCTGTAGCCTTTTCTCATAATTTCTTTTGTAGCTGCTACGCATAAATGACTCTTTCCAACTCTATAATCACCCGTAATTACTATGCTTTCTGAATTGTTAGGATCAAAATTTCTAGCAAAATTCATCATTACTTCTTTAGCATTTGCTAATTCCATTGATGGTGGTTCATAGTTATCGAATGTCGCTTTTTTTAACTTAGGATTAATAAGACTGTTATCTGAAAACGAATCGTATAAATGAATAATTTCGTTTTTCTTCTTAATAGCAAGGGTTTCTTTTGCAAGTTGCTGGTCCTCTTGTTCTACTGATATACATTGCGGGCAAAACTCTCGATTTGTTTTTGTATCTATAAGTAAGCGTTTATTACAAACGTCTTTTATTTTGTCTTTTCCGACTAAGAAAACATTTGTACATCTATTAGGAGACAACACATAACTTTGATTAAATTTACTCAAAATCGTATTTTTCGATGAAGCTACTGTTTTTCCTAACGCTTGCATTGTTTTTCTCTCCTTTTTTACCTTTGTTTTTAAACTCTATTTCTGCTGCATTCACATCCGCTAAAGTTCGAATGTTTTTATTAACCCACTGTTTTAAAATGCCCTCAGCATAATTCCATTTCTTCTGCTGTTTCAAAGCACGTTCCATAGCTGCTTGTACAAGTTCTTCGCTTGTATCGTTTACCCATTGCGAAATACTTTCGGCGATGAATGTATTTAAAATACCGAAATTATTTTCGTAGAAAGAGAAGATGCTACTACTACTTTGTATATTAATATTTTGTTTATTAGTACTTAGTTCTTTAGTACTTAGTAGTGTTGGATTTTCCACAAATGGAACTTCCACTTGTGGTTTTTCCATTTGTGGATTCTCCACTTGTGGAACTTCATAAATAATCGTCTCCCAGTTAGTTATCTTTCCCTTTTCGTTTTTTACAGGAAACCTTCTAACGTAACCGTATTTTTTCAGTTCTTTCATTCCCACCCTTAAACTATCAATTCCATCTTTTGCATGAGTAGATATTTCCTCCATGTAAAACACCCAATCATCTGGTAACGATAAAATGTAAGCCAATATCCCTTTTGCTTTCCAACTTAAACGTTCATCTCGAAGACCTGTGTTATTAATGGTTGTGTAATTTTTACTTTTATTTACTCGAAATGTTGCCACCTGTTTACCTCCTCGTACAAACTGCAACATATGCTTGACCACTTTTGATGATTCCTTGAATTTCATAATGCGAATAACCATTTTTGAAATACTGCTCAACTATTTGCTTCAACTCATCTTTTCTTTTTGCTAAGCCCAAAAATTCATTAGGTAATAGCACCTGATATTCAATTAAATTCATGTACTATTTCCCTACTTTCCATGGTATACTTATAGAAATTTGTTTTTTCTAACGGACCCACCGCCATGGGTCTTTTTATTTTGTTCTACATTACTCCAAGCCCATTTTCTTATTGGCTCATAAGTAACATAAAGTAGCCATAAACCACCTGTGATTGACAATCCAAATATAGCTAATGATATTGTATCTTCCACTAGTCCGCCTCCTTTTGTGTTTCAAGCCAAGCTTCTAAATCCTTTTGCAAGAAAAGAAGTTTACGCCCTTCTCTTATTACTGGAAACCTAGGGTGATTTGCTAATTCGTACATTCTACAAACAGCAATGTTGAGGTAAGCTGCCGCTTCTTTTACTCGCATAACCTTATTTGGTTGTGATTGTAGTTGTAAATCAGCTATTGCTGATCTAATTTCCTCTCTTACAACTTCACGGATAGATTCTTTAATAAATTGATCTAATCCCATTTTTTTCGCTCCTTTATATCTGTAATTTACTTATGGAATTTTGATTAAAGGTAAAAATATTTTATGAAGTATAACATTAAGTTTGCTTCAAGCAAACATTTAGGTAAAAAAATAAGTCGTCTTATACTGACTCCTTTAAAATTTCCTCTGTTGTCACATTTAAAAATTTTGCTAACTTAACCAATTTAGTTATACTTGGCTGTCTGTTACCTAATTCTAAATTACAGTAGATCGATTTGTTTCGATAACCTATCTTTTCAGCAACATAACTTTGACTATATCCAAGATTCGTCCTTAAGATTTTAACTTTTTCTGTATCAAGTACCATCATTTTATCACCTTCATCTTGTTTGTTAATTTGAGTATATACTAATAGTTTGCTTCAAGCAACCCTTTTTATTCAAAAAATTTTAGTTGTCTTGTAGCAAACCTTTTTGATACATTCTATATAGGGAATTCATTGACTATAATCAATGAATTTTAAGGGGAGGATTTACTAATGAGTAAAAATATAATTGGTGTTAGAATTAAAGAAATACGGGTAGAACTTCTTAAAATGAGTCAACTTGAATTCGCAGAAGCTATAAATGCTAAAAAAACCATGATTTCTTTATACGAAAATGGCCATAGAAACCCATCTAGAGAGACCGTTGAAAAAATATCTCGTTTATCTGGAGTGTCAGCAGACTATATCATGGGACTCTCTGAATATAAAAGTTTAAATTCAGCAGAGTCAAAATCATTAAAAGATGATCTCAAAGAAATTATGTTTCAAATTAATGACCTCGATCCAAAAAAGCGTGAAGAGATAATTAATTTAATCAAAAAAGAGTTATAACGAAAAAGCGATAACTAGCTTAATTGCTAACCATCGCTTTTTTTATTTTATTCAGCTTTTCAATAGCTTCCTTATCACCTTTATATATTTTTTCTAATAATACTTTCATTTTATTTTCAACTACATCCCTATCTGATTTTTCTTTTATTAAATTCCCCATATAACCCATCCTCCATCACCCTTAATTATTCAAAAATCCCAAAATGAAGAAAATGAATAACCCCTTAAACGTACGAAATGCCATCACATCCTTAGATGCAATGGCATTTTAAATCATTTATTATCCTAAAGTTCCCGGATCCATTTTCATTATTTGTATTTCTTTTACTTTTTCAGCGGCTTTATTATCATTAGTTGATACCAAACCAACAGATAACAACGATAACGTAAGTGTACATGTAATAACTAAACTAGCTACTATTTTTTTCATTCTCATTGTCCCTCACTTTAAGATATCAAAGATTTTTATGTAGAATAAATTGCCGTCTTTTAAGAATCGATGATATGCTTTCCTACGCAGTTTCTCATCATTTGTTGCTATCGATAAATAAAAGTCTTGAATCGCGGTTCGATTATCAATCTGATTTAATATTGCAGAAGCTTCACTTTTCTTATTTTGACGTATATACTTTAACGCCCTTTCAGCATCATGATGTATATACCCAGATTTTACATGAATATTATGAATAATACAACAAAAAGAGAGGGTATTTTCCACTAACTTTCTTTTAAGTAATGATTTGTTATTTCTTATTTTCTTCAACTCTACAAGTGAAAGCTCAAAATAATAAAATGCTTTATCTGGATTACAGAAAATATAACTTTCCGCGACTATACTTAATGCCGTAGCTTTTAATAAACCCGGAGCACTTGCTTCTTCTAGTACTTTTTGCAATAAATCTCTAGCCATTTTCACCTCATCTTGCATTAAATATGCATATGAGCATATTATGTTTAACTCCACCTCATTTAAAGTTTTTTCTAAACCTTTTGGCATATGATTTATTTTTTCTTGTATCATCCTTTGTAGCACTGTTAAAACATTGTATGCCCCTAAATCAAAATAACCATAGATACTCAAAGTGTTCACAAGTATATTTACTCCTGGTTTATTTAAATTGACCTTTGTACGTAACACTTCTATTTCTTTAAGGAATTCCCCTGATCTTAATGAACGAGTTTGTCTATCTAAACAAACACGAAAAATCTCTCTATAATTATTTGTTACTGATTGTTTATACTCTTTTCCAACAAGATCACTAAGTAGGTCCGAATAACCTGCTAAATATAAATAATACATAGCAAGTCGTATATCCGATTCTTTATTGGTACCATTCAAAAACTCCTGAACTACTTCCATTTTCTTTTCTTCAGAATCAAATCCATCCAAAATTTTCATTAGTTTTGTAAAAGTCATAGGTACTTTCCCATTCAATGTTTTCCATAAATTCGACTGCGATAAATTTGTTATTTTTGACAATTTCGCCGAATTCATATCATCACTTGAAACAATACCTCCAAGACCTATCACCTTATTCATATTGAAGCCTCCTTGAACGCGAGACACCCTCCCGAATTTTTTCAATAGAAAAACTGTACCATAGAGGATTTTATTTGAAATATCATGTTATACTTGGGCTGACTCATGGCAATAGTTTCCCCTATCCAAATTAGGGAACAGCATAAGAGTGGCTGCACACTACTTTTGCTGCGCTATGGGTCCTTTTTGTTCCTTTAAATTATATTATTAAGAATATTCTATCACAAATAACCCAAACATCTATTCTCTTATATTCTGAAAATACTTGAGAAAGTTAAAAATACTAATATAAGTCTAGTTTTTTGACAGTTAAAAATATGAAATATTGCATTTGATAATCGGTTTATATGTAACTATAGTGATAGCAAAAGTTCGATTATTCTTTTAGAGATGTAAAGTTAATAAATACCTATTGAGATTTTATATTAAAATTACTATCCTGAACCAAAATAGTACAAGTTTAACTATTTCCAATTATGTAGTCATTTAGTTTTAACTGTATATCCCATAATTTAAGAATAAGAAAAGCCACTCATCTAGGTGGCTTTTCTTATTCTTAATAGACATAATTAATCTAAATCCATCATTTTCTTTAGGCTATTTTTAAAATAAACATAATTATGATTTTCTACTAAATGGCCTTTTACTCCAATCTGCAGGTAAATTATTTAACAAGAAAAGTGTATTTGGAACTGGTGATGGAAACCTCGCAGCTTGAAAATTTGTAAGAAGCGGAGATGCAATAACGCCATCTATGGTACTACCAGCTTGAACTTGCACCATATCCCCTGCATTCAATTGTACTATGGTAGAAACTGTTACCGCATTTAAAAGTCCAGTATTCCCCCCAAAAAAGCTATCATCTCCTGCTATTAAAGCACTGTTAACTGTTATAAATACTTCCGTCACATAATTTAGAGTATCATCAGTAGGACTAAAAATTATAGTAGTAATAATTAAATATACTCCATCTTGTTGCGGTATAAATGTTGATACACCATCATATTCACCATTTAAATCGAATTGTGTAGTTTCAAATGTTACTATAGACAGTGTATTAGCAGTAACGGACTGATCAGTAGATTTGAAAGCTCTGAATGCAGATTCAAATCCCGTTGGACCTGTTGGGCCTGTTATTCCGGTTACCCCCGTTGGACCTGTCGGGCCTGTTATTCCGGTTACCCCCGTTGGACCTGTCGGGCCTGTTATTCCGGTTACCCCCGTTGGACCTGTCGGGCCTGTTATTCCAGTTGCTCCCGTTGGACCTGTCGGGCCTGTTATTCCAGTTGCTCCCGT